>NZ_LUUM01000276.1:0-136983 GCF_001644125.1 Methylosinus sp. R-45379 | reverse complement strand
TGAACCCGAATGAGTCTAGATCTCCTTGTTTGCTCGTGTTTTCTTCACGCGAACCGGTTCCCACTTCGCTCGAAAACACTCTACAGGAAACCCATACAGCCCATGTCCGCATCGCTGATCGATCGCCGCCGGCTTCTCCTCGCCGCTTCCAGCCTGCCCTTCGCCCGGCCGTCCTTCGCGCAGCAGCCGCAGGAGGCGGAGGAGGATCTGCAAGTGCGGATCGAGAACAGATCCGCGCCCGAGCTCTGCGCCGAGAAGGACAATATCGAGCTGGATTTCGTCTCGCCTCTGGTGCGGCGCATGCGCGTGCAGGCGGTTCATCCCTCCTATATCGGCATGATCGGCTCGGATCGCTGGGCGCCGGATTGGACGAGCTGCGATCTCTCGCATGATTCCAAATTCGCCGCCGACGCGCGTCGCCTCACCTTTTGGGAAACGCCGGAATTCTGGCTGGTCGGCTACACTTTCCCCTCCTTCTGGCGGCCGAACGACGTGCCCGTGCGCGTCGGCGATCGGATGGAGAAGGGCTTTCATCTCGTGCAGCTGTGGATGACCTATCGCGAGCGCGCGGAAGAAATTCTGGTCTTCTACCCGCCGGACGGATATTGGCGCGCCCGCCCGCTGCCTTTCGAGGATATGCGCTGGACGGCCTATGGCTCCTCCTTCCTCATCGGCCCGGTGGAGGTGCAGGAGCGCCCCATTGTCGCGCTGAAGGAGATCGTCTTCGATCCGCAGACGCGCAGCTTCACCCTGCGCTTCCGTCGCGGCGGCGAGGCGAAGATTCGTCTCGCCTCCATCGATCAGGACCGCATCGTGCTCGACGTCTCCTATAGCGACGCAATGCCCGACGGCCTGCCCTTCGCCTCGCTGCGGTCCATGTACACCACGCAATCGATGAGCGACGCGGCGCTGGTCGCCTGGCGCACCAAGCGCGGCATAGGCTGGCAGGAGGCGCCGGTGATCGGCTTTCCCGGCGCGCCGGCGACGGAAATCTGGCTCGGCCGACATATGCCGTCGCGGCACAATCTCTCGGCGCCGGATATGGTGTTCGGCAAGTTTCAATCGACGGCGACGACGGCGGTCAAATGACCGCGCGGCTCTTATGGCTGGATGTCGCGCGCGGCCTCGCCGTGCTGGCGATGTTCGCCTTTCACTTCGGCTGGGACCTCGGCCATTTCGGCCATATCGATCCCGACATTCCCTATACGGACGCCTATAAGGCGTTCGGCCATGCGATTGCGGCGAGCTTTCTGTTCATCGCGGGCTTGTCGCTGACTCTCGCGCATGGGACGATGTTTCGCGCGCGCGCCTATTGGCGTCGGCTCGCTCTGCTCGTGGGCGCGGCGCTGCTGGTGAGCGCTGGGACCTATATCGCCTTCCCGTCGAGCTTCGTCTTTTTCGGCATTCTGCATTGCATAGCGGCGGCGAGCCTGCTCGCGCTGCCGTGTCTGCGGCTCCCCTGGCCGGCGGCTTTCGCCGCGGGCTTTGCGCTGGTCGGGGCGTCCTTCTTCGCGCGCGCCTCTTTCTTCGATGCGCCTTGGTTCTGGTGGACGGGGCTTTCGACCTTCGAGCCGATGACCAATGATTATCGTCCGCTCGCGCCTTGGGCGGGCGCGCTGCTCTTCGGCGTCGGCGCGGCGAAGCTGGCGCGTCTAGGCCCAGCGGCCGTCACGGATTCGCATGGCAATGTGATGACGCGCGGCGTCGCCTTGCTCGGGCGGCACAGCCTCGCGCTCTATCTCCTGCATCAGCCTTTGTTCTTCGCCGGCTTCACCGCCGTCGCCATGCTGCTCGCGCCGATGCAGAATGCGCGTTTCGAGGAAGCCTGCCGCGCGCAATGCGTCGCCTCTGGCGCCAACGCTCAAAAATGCGAGACGGCCTGCGATTGCGCCGCGCGCGAGGCGGCGCAGGAAGAAGCGTTGCCCGACGCTGCGACCGACGAAGGGCGCGCACGCCTCGAGCGCATCGCGCGCGCTTGCGTGGTGAAATGAACTATGAGGCTTCGTGTTCGGAGGCGCTCGGCGTCAGCGCGCCGGCGCGAAGCGTTCGGTCGAGAGAACGGAGCAGTTCGCCGACGCGTCCTCCGCCGGACGGCGCCGCCGGAAAGCGGCGCAGCACGTCGACGACCTGTGGAGTCGCGCAACGGGCGGCGCGCCGTATTCGATCGGCTCCGAGATCGACAGTCTCGCCCGCCGTCAATTCGACGGCTCTAGCCGCGTGAGCGGCGGCTCCGAGAATATGCCTGACCTGAGTCGAACGCGCCAAGGGATGAAGATAAGCCGCCGATGACGCGCACATAGCGGCCCGCGCTGCGTGGCTGGCGGCGGGGTCATCGGATGCGAGCGCCGCCTTCAGCGCGGCGAGCGCCGCGTCCCGTAGCGCCTTCCCCCTTTTACCGCCGTGCGCGAACGTCCGCGCAGCTTCGATCGAATTTCGCGGACGGGAATCCGTGGGAGAGAATCGTTCGAAAATATCGAGCGTGGCCGCAGCGCATTCGGCGGAATATCCGGCGATGGCGCGAAGCTCCTCCATGTCGAGAGGAATCTCGTCCGCCTTCGCCGGCTTATCGCGCGCGGGCGGACCTTCAATCATTCGGCGCGAGCATATTCTCCGGCCGCACCAGCGCGTCGAATTCTGCGTCCGTCACCTTGCCGGACTTCAGCGCCTCTTCGCGCAGCGTCGTGCCATTGTGATGCGCGGCGCGGGCGATTTTGGAGGCGGCGTCATAGCCGATCTTGGGCGCGAGCGCCGTCACCAGCATCAGCGACCGCTCGAGGAAATTCTTGATATTCGCCTCGTCGGGCTCGATCCCGTCGATGCAGCGGGTGATGAAGCTGTCGATTCCGTCAGCGAGCAATATCGTCGATTCGAGCAGCGCGGCGGCGATGACCGGCTTCAGCACATTGAGCTCGAGATGGCCCTGCGAAGCGGCGAAGGTGATGGTCGCATTATTGCCGAAGACGCGCGTGCAGACCATGGTCAGCGCTTCGACCTGGGTCGGATTGACCTTGCCCGGCATGATGGAGGAGCCGGGCTCGTTCTCCGGCAGCTTCAGCTCGGCGAGGCCGGCGCGAGGGCCGCAGCCGAGCAGGCGAATGTCGCAGCCGATCTTATAGAGCCCGGCGGCGAGCGCGTTCAGCGCGCCATGAGCGAAGACGGCGGCGTCATGGGCGGCGAGCGCCTCGAATTTATTCGGCGCCGTTTTGAACGGCAGGCCGGTCTGCGCCGCGATCTTGGCCGCGACCGCCTCGGCGAAGCCTTTGTATGTGTTGACGCCCGTGCCGACGGCGGTGCCGCCCTGGGCGAGCAGGAACAAATCCTCGAGCCCCTGGCGAATGCGCTTTGCGCCGAACTCCGCCTGCGCCGCATAGCCGGAAAATTCCTGGCCGAGCGTCACCGGCGTCGCATCCTGCAAATGGGTGCGGCCGATCTTGACGATATGCTCGAAGGCCTTGGACTTGGCGGCGAGCGCCGCGTGCAGCCGCTCCACCGCCGGCAGCAGGCGCTGCGAGATCGCGATCGCCGCGGCGACGTGAATGGCGGTGGGGAAGCTGTCGTTGGAGGATTGGCCGAGATTGACGTGGTCGTTGGGGTGAACCGGCTCCTTGGCCCCGCGGCCGGCGCCCAGCGCCTCATTGGCGCGATTGGCGATCACCTCATTGACGTTCATATTGGACTGCGTGCCGGAGCCCGTCTGCCAGACGACGAGCGGGAAATGCTCGTCGAGCTTGCCCTCGATCACGTCGCGGGCGGCGGTGGAGATGGCGGCGGCGACCTCGCCCTTCAGCAGGCCTTTCTCGAGATTGGCCTCCGCGGCCGCGAGCTTCACCCGCGCCAGCGCATGGACGATCTCGATCGGCATGCGGCCGACGCCGATGGGGAAATTCTGCCGCGACCGCTCCGTCTGCGCGCCCCAATAGGCGGAGGCCGGAACCTCTATGTCGCCAAAGGAATCGCGCTCGGTTCGGAATTCGGTCGTCTTGTCGGTCATCGGTCTCGCTCGCGGAAAATTATCGGGCTCGAGCTTCCCTATGGGGCATTTCGGCCCGTCTATCAATCATTGCCCGTGCGCGGCAGAATCGACTGCTCGCCGATGAAATAGGAATCGCCGATATCGCTGGTCGAGCGCAGCGCGAGAACCTCGGCGAGGCGATTGCGCGCGCGATTGACACGGCTCTTCATTGTGCCCGGCGCGCAATTGCAGATCGCGGCGGCCTCCTCATAGGAAAGGCCCGAGGCGGCGACCAGGATCAGCGCCTCGCGCTGGTCCAGCGGCAGCTTTTGCAGCGCGCTGCGAAAATCGAGAAAATCCATATGCGCGTTCTGCGCCGGCAGCGACACCAGCCGAGCGGCTATGGCGCCGTCTGGGTCGGGCGCCTCGCGGCGCCGCTTGCGATAGTCGCTATAGTGGATGTTGCGCAGAATGGTGAACAGCCAAGCCGTGAGATTGGTCCCTTCGGTGAAGGAGGCCAAGCTGCTCCAGGCCTTGACCAAGGTCTCCTGGACCAGATCATCGGCGCGATCGGCGTTGCCGCAGAGCGAAACCGCGAATGCGCGCAGATTGGGAATCGCCGCGACGAGGTCGGCCTTCGTCCCCTTTCCTTGGGCTTTCGCCGCTTCGGATGTCGACACTATCCCTCCCCGGGCGCCTTCGACCGCTGCGGGGATATCGGGTCGCTCTCGAGCCGGTTCAAGAGCTCTAGGAAACGATCCGGAATCGGCTGGTTGAGGACGTCCTCATAGAGTCCGCGCAGCTGCTCGCCGATTTGCTCGCCGAGGTCATTGGGTTCCGCCTCGGCGCGCGCGTAGCGCGCCGGACGATGGGAATTCAAGACCATGAGCCCTACATTGTCCTGCGATGGCGCTGCGACGACGGCGCCGTCCTCCATGCTCGGGTTTTCGCTTGTGCTCAAGGCGGCGGCAGTGGACTTCCGGCTGCTTTTTACCATCTGCTCCTCGAGAATTCCCGTGAGGCCCGACTCTGGCGAGCGGACGCGGCTGCGCTATATTGCGATGCGTCGACCCACTCACAACGCTAATTTTACCAAATAGTTCCCATATATACGGCGGCGATTTGACGCAGCACGGCGCGCCATGATGGCGCGACTTTCGCAACGCGAAACGAGGGACATGATGTCCATTTCTCAGGCTATTCTAAGGCATGTGCCTTATTTGCGGCGTTTCGCCCGCGCTCTCTCGGGCAGCCGCGAAGGGGGCGACGCCTATGTGCTGGCGACGCTCGAGACTGCGGTCGCCGACCCCACCCGCCTCGTCGCCGACGAGGATCTGAAAATCTCCCTCTATCGCCTGTTTCTGGAAATCTGGACGTCGAGCCCGATCAACGCCCACACCGACCATTCCGGCCTCGCGGGCGACGATGAGACGGGCGCGCGGCGCAATCTCGACGCTATCTCGCTGCAGCCGCGCATCGCTTTTCTGCTGCATGCGCTGGAGGGCTTCTCGCTGGGCGAGATCGCGCGGGCGCTCGCCGTCACCGAGGCGCGGGCGGCGGCGCTGATCGACACGGCGAGCGCCGAGATCGCCGGCCAATTGGCGACCGATGTGCTCATCATAGAGGACGAGCCGCTGATCGCGCTCGATCTGCGCGGGCTGGTCGAGGAGCTCGGCCATAGAGTCGTCGCCGTGGCGCGCACGCATAGGGAGGCGGTCGAGGCCATATCCAAGACTCCTCCGGGCCTCATTCTGGCCGATATTCAGCTGGCGGACGGCAGCTCCGGCCTCGAGGCGGTCAATGAAATACTCGGCTCGCTGTCCACTCCGGTGATCTTCGTCACCGCCTATCCAGAGCGCTTTCTGACCGGAGAGCCGCCGGAGCCGGCGTTTCTCATCGCCAAGCCTTTCAGTGTCGACAGCTTGAAAGCGATTATCAGCCAAGCTTTGTTTTTCGACAGACGGTCCCATCTCAAACACAATGATAAGCATAAGTGAGCAATTAGGCCATAGCGTAGGTAATAGCTGATTTTCGTACGTATAGACCACAGGCCCAATTGCGGCAAAAAAAACTTCTATCGGAACCGAATAGAGCGCAACCTTGTCTTGACTCGGGCGTTGACTCCCGGGGGACAAGAGAAGGTAAAAGATATGACGGCGATCCAGGAAACGAAAAAGTCGAACCGTGGCTTTGCTTCGATGGACCCCGAGAAGCAGCGGGCGATCGCGCGCAAGGGCGGCCAGAACGTTCCCGATGAAAAGCGCAGCTTCTCGCAGAACCCCGAGCTGGCCGCCAAGGCGGGACGCAAGGGTGGCCAGAGCGTCGATCCGACCAAGCGGAGCTTCTCCCGCGATCACCAGCTCGCGTCCGAGGCAGGACGCAAGGGCGGCCACGCCTCCCACAGCAAGCCGAGAACAGCCGCGGAGTAATCCGCGGCCATTCTTTCGCCGTATCGCGGCCGGCTGACGTCAGCGGCGCGAAGGCCTCAGGCGGCGTGGGGCGTGGAGGTTTGCGCGATGATGGAATAGAGGGCCGAAGGGTCCCGCGTCGCGCGAATCGTCGCGACGATCGAAGGGTCGCGCAGCACGCGCGCCGCGCAGGCCAGCGCCTTGAGGTGATCGGCGCCGGAAGCCTCCGGCGTCACAAGAAGAAAAACGAGATCGACCGGCGCGCCGTCGAGCGCTTCGAAGTCGATCGGCCGCTCGAGCCGCGCGAAAATTCCGAAGATCGTTTTGACGCGGGCCAGCTTGCCATGCGGAATGGCGACGCCGTCGCCTATGCCGGTGGAGCCGAGGCGTTCGCGCTGCAGCAACGCGTCGAAGATCTCGCGGGCCGGCAGGCCGGAAATCTCGGCCGCCTTCTCGCTCAGCTCCTGAAGCGCCTGCTTCTTGTTGTTCGCCTTGAGCGAGGGAATGACCGCTTCTGTGGAGAGCAAATCCGCGAGCCGCATGTGGCGTCTATCCCATTCGAGGCCGTGTCGGGGCCGAGCTCCGCCGTCGCGCGTGTTGCGCGCGAGATCGCTGTTCATCAAAGGATGCTCCGCGTCGCGCCATTGCGACGCGACCCTCGGCGGCGGGGGCCGCTCTCATTCGGGTCGCAGGGCGAATTCCATTGGTGCGAAATAAGCATGGCCGCCCTCACAGCTGCATCCAATCAAAAGGCAAGATATATGCCGTCTATTCGCCGCCCGGCGCATCGATCCAACCGATATGGTCGTCGTTGCGTCGGTAGACAACATTGAGCCGACCGGTGTCGGCGTTGCGGAAAACGACGACCGGCGCGCCGGTCAGATCGAGGTCCAAAACCGCAGCCGAGACCGTCAGCCGAGGCAGCCGCGACGTCGCCTCGGCGACGATCGTCGGCGCGAATTCCTTGGGCGCATCCTGCTCCTGATCGGGCGCCTCGAGCACATAGCTCTGCGCCACCTCGCCGTCCTCGCGCGGGGCGTGATGATCCTTCAGCCGGCTCTTATAGCGGCGCAGGCGCTTCTCGATGCGATCGGCGGCCTGATCGAAGGAGGCGTAGGGCTCCTGCGCGCGGCCGTCGGCCTGAACGTCGATTCCGGCGAGATGCAGGCTGCAATCGGCGCGAAAGCCAGAGCCTTCCGGCGAAATCGTCACATGGCCGCTGAGCTCGCCGTCGAAATATTTGCCGGCGGCCGCCTTCAGCCTGTCGCCGACGTGAATCCGCAAAGCCTCGCCGATGTTGATGTTCTTGCCGGACACGCGCAGCGACATATCGGATTCGCCTCGTCCATTGGAGGGCTCGCGCCGGGCGCGGAGCCGCCTTCCTTGAAAAAATCTCGCTATGGTCTCGTGAGCGTCGGTTTCGACCGTCCCCCCACGGTCCTCGCCGCGACGCCGGCGAATATCCCGGCCCAGCGTCCGAGCGTCATTCTTGCCGTTCGAACGTGGCGGAAGACGGGCCGAGCTCGCATTTGCGCCCTGCCCGCTTCGGCGACAGGCTCTAAGTGCCTCGGCTCGGGAAGTCAATGGGCGAGCGTTTTGCTCATTCCCGCGGCGCCCGGGCGCCTAGGAGTTGTTACGGAGCCAATGAATTGCATCGACTGGACAAAAGGGGCGCCGTCATTCGCGGCAGGGCGTCCCCCGCCGGGTCGGCTCACAGCGCCGGCGCATGCTCCCGCGCCATCGCCTGCTTGGCGCGGCGGCGATCGACGGAAGAGGGGATGCGCAGGCTGTCGCGATATTTGGCGACGGTGCGGCGGGCGATGTCGATGTCGATCTCCTTGAGCCGCGCCACGATGGCGTCGTCGGAGAGCACGTCGAAAGGGCTCTCCTTGTCGATCATCTGCTTGATCTTGTAGCGCACCGCCTCGGCCGAATGGGCTTCGCCGCCGCTGGTGGTGGCGATGGAGGCGGAGAAGAAATATTTGAGCTCGAATATGCCGCGCGGCGTCATCATATATTTATTGGAGGTGACGCGGGAGACGGTCGATTCGTGCATGCCGATGGCGTCGGCGATGGTGCGCAGATTGAGCGGCCGCAAATGCTCCACGCCCTTGGCGAGGAAGGCGTCCTGCAGTCGCACGATCTCCGAGGCGACCTTCAAAATAGTGCGCGAGCGCTGCTCGAGGCTCTTGGTCAGCCAATTGGCGTTCTGCAGGCAGCTCGAGATAAAGGTCTTGTCGCCGTCGCGTTTGGCGCCGGCGCTCACCTTCGCGGCATAGGAGTGGTTCACCAGCACGCGCGGCAGAGCGTCGGAGTTCAGCTCCACCATCCAGCTGCCGTCGGTCGCCGGGCGCACGATGACATCGGCGACCAGCGGCTGGATCGGCGCGCCGCCGAAGGCGCGGCCGGGCTTGGGATCGAGACGGCGAACCTCCGCCGCCATATCCGCCACATCGTCCTCGTCCACGCCGCACAGCCGCGCCAGAGCGGGGAAATCGCGCTTGGCGAGCAGCGGCAGATTGGCGACGAAGATTTGCATCGCCGGATCGAAGCGGTCGCGCTCGCGCAGCTGAATGGCGAGACACTCCTGCAGGTCGCGTGCGCCGATGCCCGATGGGTCGAAGCTCTGGATCGTCGCCAGCACGGCCGCTGCGCGCACGGGATCGGCGTCGAGCCGCAGCGCGATCTCGTCTATGTCCTCGCGCAGATAGCCGGTCTCGTCGATCGCATCGATGATGGCGTGGCCGATCAGCCGATCACGCGGGTCGGCGGAAGCGAGGGCGAGCTGCTCGGCGAGATGATCGTGCAGATTGGCGTCCGCGGCGACATAGGCCTCGAGATTGGGCGTCTCGCCATCGCCGCCGCCGCCGCTGGCGCCGGTCCAGGAATTGGCCGAGAGGCCCGCGCCCTCGAGCGAGCCGGAGGTGTCGGCGCCGGGGCGCTGGCCCTCGAGCTCGAAGGCGTTGCCGATCTCCGTGCCGAGCTCGGCCGCGAGCTGGCCGGCGTCCACCGCAAGACTTTCCTGCGCCCAATCGCCTTCGCGCGGCTCGCCGACCCCGTCGAAGCCGGCGTCGCCGCGGTCGTCGCCATCGCTGCTACGCTCCTGATGCGTGTCGGGGAAGTCGTCGGACTCGACCGCCTCGAGCAGCGGATTTCGTTCGAGCTCCTCATGCAGGAAAGCGGAAAGTTCGAGATTGGAGAATTGCAGCAGCTTGATCGCTTGCAGCAATTGGGGCGTCATCACCAGGGCTTGGCCCTGACGCATCATCAGCTTGGTGGAAATAGCCATTTTCCGCCTACTCGAAACTTTCCGCCATTACGTACGGCATTGGGCCGCCACAACGGCTGTTCTCGGCCTGTTTCTTGCTTATAGCACGGGGTCGGATTGGGCGCAGGACCATTTATTCGGCGCCCACCGGAAATTCCGCCTAGCAGTTAATCGCCGCGACGCTTCCGGTCGAAATCACGTTCCAAAAATCACACAATCCGAAATCACATGCGGAAATCTTCGCCGAGATAGATGCGCCGCACATCCTGATGCGCGACGATCTCCTCGGGCGTTCCTTCCGTCAAAACATGGCCGTTGTAGATGATGTAGGCGCGGTCGGTGAGGCCCAGCGTCTCGCGCACGCTATGGTCCGTTATCAGCACGCCTATGCCGCGCGCCTTCAAATGCCGCACGAGATCCTGAATGCCGCCGACGGCTATGGGGTCGATGCCTGCGAAAGGCTCGTCCAGCAGCATGAAGGCGGGGCGACCGGCGAGGGCGCGGGCGATCTCGCAGCGCCGCCGCTCGCCGCCCGAGAGCGCCACCGCCGGCGTGCGGCGCAGGCGCTCGAGCTTGAACTCCTCCAGCAGCGCATCCAGCTCCTGCTCGCGCAGGCGCTTGTCGGGCTGGGTGATCTCCAGCACGGCGCGGATATTGTCCTCGACCGTCAGGCCGCGGAAAATCGACGCCTCTTGCGGCAGATAGCCGATGCCGAGCCGCGCGCGCCGATACATGGGCAGGCCGGTGACGTCATAGCCGTCGAGCGCGATGACGCCGCGATCGGGCTTCACTAGCCCGGTAATCATATAGAAGACCGTGGTCTTGCCGGCGCCATTGGGGCCGAGCAGGCCCACCGCCTCGCCGCGCGCCACATGCAGGCTCACATCCTCGACGACGCGTCGGGTCTTATAGGCTTTGGCGAGATGCTGGATCGACAGCACGCCCTTATGCGCGGCGGCCTCCTCCTCCGAATAGGCCGCTGGGCCGGAGGCGCTGAATTCGGGCGTCTCATCGGCGCCTAAATTATCGGCGCCATTTTCCATGCGAGCGTCGATTTCGGTCGAAAACCGCGCCTCAGCCTCCGCTCGGGAGGGGCGGCGCAGGCGCAGCCGTTCCCCGATCCGGCTCAACAGGCCGGGTCGGGCGTCGCTCGTGGATGGGTAGGATCGAAAGCTCAAGTCTCAGCGCCCTGCACGAGAGAGACGGACCGCGTAGTTCGCGCGCGGCTCGCGGCGATCCTAAGCTTTCTCGACCAAAAACCCTCGTTACTTTTTTGCAATCCGGGAAACCGCGATCAGGCCCAGGGTCGAGCGGCGGCCGATTTGGCCTCGAAAGCGTCGATCGCGCCGGCCTTTTGCAGCGTGAGGCCGATATCGTCGAGCCCCTCGAGCAGGCAGTGCTTACGGAAAGGATCGATGTCGAATTTGACGACGCCGCCGTCCGGACCGCGAATTTCCTGAGCCGGCAGGTCGATCGTCAGTGTGGCGTTGGCGCCGCGCGCCGCGTCGTCCATCAGCTTCTCGAGCTCGGCCTGGGAGACCTTGATCGGCAGAATGCCGTTCTTGAAGCAGTTATTGTAGAAGATGTCGGCGAAGCTGGTGGAGATCACCGCCTTCACGCCATAGTCGAGCAGCGCCCAGGGGGCGTGCTCGCGCGACGAGCCGCAGCCGAAATTATCGCCCGCCACCAGAATCTTGACGTCGCGATAGGCCGGCTTGTTGAGCACGAAATCGGGATTGTCCGATCCGTCGTCCTTATAGCGCAGCTCCGAGAAGAGACCCTTGCCGAGGCCGGTGCGCGCAATCGTCTTCAGATATTGCTTCGGGATGATCATGTCCGTGTCGATGTTCATGATCGGCAGCGGCGCGGCGACGCCGGTGAGGGTGACGAATTTTTCCATTTCGGAGTGTCCTGGAGCCTCGGGCGCGCGGTGCGCTCTCCGGCGCCCTTTAGCAAATCGTCGCAAAAGGCGCAAAGCAGGCGATCCTGTGGCGATGGAGCACGCCCCGGCCAGTCTCTTGCCGTTTGAGACGATCGGTCGTATAAGAGCGCCATGAGCAGACGGGACGTGAACGATATTCGGCGCAAGCTCCTGGACCAGGGCGTCGCTTTGCTGATGGAGCAGGGCTACCACGGCACCGGCCTGCACGAGCTGGTGCAGAGCGTCGGCGTGCCCAAGGGCTCGTTCTACAATTACTTCCCCAGCAAGGAAGCGTTCAGCGCCGAGGTGGTGAAGCATTATATCGACCCTTTCATCGCCCAGCTCGACGCGCATCTCGCGCGCACCGACGTCGGCGCAGATGCGGCGCTCCGCGCCTATTTCGACGAGCTGATCGCCGATACGGAGCGCCGGGAGTTCAAAGGCGGCTGCCTGCTCGGCAATCTGATCGGCGAGATCGGCGACACCAGCGATCTGTGCCAGACCTCGCTGCGAGAGGCGGTGCGGCGCTATAGAGACAAGCTGCGGGATGGCGTCGCGCGCGGCCAGGCGGAGGGCTGCTTCCGCCGTGATCTCGACGCCAAGGAAATGGCCGACTTTCTCGTGGACGCGTGGCAGGGCTCGCTTCTGCGCATGAAGATCGAGCGCTCGGTCCGCCCGCTGACCCAGTTCCGCGACATGCTGCTGAACGGCTATTTCCGCGCCTGATTTTTTGCCCCGATTTGAGACGACCGGTCATTTTAAACAGAGGCCGAGCCCGAGGCGAGTGACTGCCCCGGAGGAGCCGCCGCGCCCAGAGCGCGTCGAAAAAACCGCGGGCGCAAAAGCCCCGCGGAAAAAAGGGAGGAAGCAGTGGCCAAGCGCATACTCGTCGTCGGCGGCGGCATAGGCGGAACGATGACCGCCAACAGCATCGTCGCAAAGCTCTACCCCGAGATATCGGAAGGCTCGGTCCAGGTGACCATGCTCTCCGACTCGCCCTGGCACTATTACAAGCCGGCTTTCATGTATGTCGCCTTCGACATGTTCTTCGAGGGCGAGCTGCGCCGCAAGCAGAGCTCCCTGCTGCGGCCCGAGATCGAGTTCATCGTCGACAAGGTGGAGCGATTCGATTTCCCCGGCTCCGCCGTGACGACGAAGAGCGGCCGGCGAATCGGCTATGACTATATCGTCGTGTCGACGGGCTGCCTGCCGGCGCCCGAGCGCATACAGGGCCTGAAAGAGGCGGGAGACTATTTCTATCAATATGAGCCGGCGCGTCGCCTCGCCGACAAGCTCCGCGGCTTCGAAAAGGGCCGCATCTTCATCACCGTCAATTTTCCGAAGACGCCCAATGTTCCGCATCAATGCGGCATAGCGCCGATCGAGACGACGCTGATGCTCGACGAATATCTGCGCCGCAAAGGCGTGCGCGACCAGGTCGAGATCGTCTACACCTATCCGACCGTCTCCCAGCTGCTGCGCAACTGCCTCTTCCTCCAGCAGGAGGTCTGCGAGGTGCTGCCCTCTGTTTTCGAGAGCAAGGGAATCAAATTCCAGCGCGGATTCACGCTGGATTCGGTCGATCCCGATCGCAAGGTCGCGCGCTCCGCGGAAGGACAAGAGGAAAATTTCGATCTGCTGATGTGCACGCCGCCGATTCGCGCGGTCGATGCGGTGATCGAAAGCGGCGTCTCGCAGGCGATGAACAATGAAGGCTGGCTGCCTACCGACCGCCGAACCTTGCAGATCGAAGGCTACGCCAACGCCTATGTGATGGGCGACACCGTCGATCTGCCGATCAGCAAGGCCGGCGGCTCCTGTCACAACCAATGCCCGGTCATCGCGAATAATATTGCCGGCGACATTCGAATCGGCCGCACGGTCGACGCCTATGACGGCAAGGTCCAGGCCGTGGCGCAAATGGGCCTCGAGCTCGGAATGCCGCTCTGGTACGATTATGACGAGGATGTTCATCCGACGCCGCCCACCAAGCTCGGCGGTCTTCTCCGCAAGGCTTTCAACCGCGGAATCTATTGGTCCGTCGCGCGTGGCGTGATCTGAAAAAGCGAGGGATGAGCGATGAACACGACCGAACTCGACATGCGCCATGAAAGCGCCTCGCCAACGCTCGACGAGGCGACGCGAAAGGGAATCGCCGATCTTCTCGAGAAAGCCTCGCCTTTGCTTCAGGGCCGGCGCTTTCACAATATCGTCGATCTTCTCTCTCTCGCTTCCGACGCTGTGGACATGGCCGACGACGCGATGATCCAAAAGCTGATGAAAGCCTATGAGGAGTCGATCGGCGCGGCATGGACGCTCGGCAACGCCGCCCGCTTCGCCGCCAATGAGGCGTCGCGCAAGCCGACGCCGTCCCTGCTCGGCCTGCTGCGCGCGGCGGGCGACGAGGATGTGCGGCACGGGCTGCATTTCGCGCTGCTGTTCCTGGCCGTGCTGGGGCGGCAGACGCGCGACGAGCCGGCATGACCGACACAGCGCTCGCCGCGCTCTATGAGCGGCGCGTGCGCGACTGGGCGCGGCGAGCGCGCGACGACTTGCGCCTCGCCGACGCCGACGTCTCCGTCACGCGGACGAGCCCGATCTGCGGCAGCCGGCTGACGCTCGATCTGCGATGCGAGAACGGCCGCATCGTTGCTCTCGGCCATCGCGCGCGGGCCTGCACGCTCGGCATGGCCGCGACCGCAATCGTTGTCGCGGGGGCGATCGGCGAGACTTTCGCCGATGTCCTCACGGCCGGCGAAGCGCTGGCGCAGCTTCTGGACGGCGCCGAGGTCGGCTTTCCCGAGCGGTGGCGGGAGCTGGAGATATTCGCCGCGGCGCGCGCCTTCCCGATGCGGCGCGGGTCCATTCTGCTGCCCTTCGACGCGCTCGCCGAGGCCTCGTCGCGGCTCACTCCGTGAGCGGGAGCAGAATATCCGCGTACCAGGCGCAGTTGAGGCCCAGCGCCTCGTCCTGCTGGAGGTCGCGGCCGACGTCCAGCCGGGCCGAATGGACGCCGAGCAGCGTCCAGGGAAGATCGCCCTGGCGCGCCTCCAGCGCCGGCACGCGGGCCACCACGGGCGCGCCGCTCGCGCCTCTGTGGGTGCGCGCGTCGGTGAGAAAATAGCCCTGGCCCTGAAAGCGCAGGCCGAAGGAGGAGGCGACGACGCCCTGCCGCGCCACCGGCATGTGATGCAGCGTGTCGTGGAAGCCCAAGGGAAAGCCGAGAATCAGCAGCGAGGAGCCGACCTCCACCGTGTCGAACTCGCCGCAGAGATGCGCCGGCGTGAAGGCTCGATAGACGGTCGACTCCGGCAGAGCCCGCCGCTCGATCTCTATGACGGCCACATCGATCTCGCCGCCGGCGTCGAGGCCTTGGCGCCAGACGCTCTTGCCGTCCTCGTAGAGCAGCATCGAGAAGCCGGTCGATTGGGTCATATTCTCGGCGTCTATATGCAGCTCGATCTCGATACGGTCGGGGCAATGCCCGGTCGCCGCGTCGCTCAGCACATGCCGGCTCGTCACCAGGAAAAGCCGCTCGTCGCGCGCGAAGAAGAAGCCGCTGGCGTTGGTCAGCGGGGCGTCGCCTTTGAATGTGCCCACGCGCGCCGTGGTGAGAAGCAGAGGTTCGATCGTCATCGGCCGGCCTTTCTCCTCCATGGGAGATTCTCCCCCAACGGCGACATGGCCGCTCGGTTCCGCCCCGGCAAGTCGGGTCCGCCGCTCAGGGGCCGTGATAATCGGGGTCCGGCTTCGCCAGCAGAATGCTGGCGACGATCGGCATGGGATTGCTCAGCAGGCGGAAGCGGCTAAAGCCCGCCTTTTTGGCGAGCTTCTGCAGCTCGGCGAGGGTGCGCGGCTCGCCGCGGCCCATGGCCAGCGTGTAGAATCCGTAATAGGCGTCGAGCGGCTCCGCGCCCTCGACGCCCGACATGGCCTCTATTATCAGCAGCGTCCCGTCGCGCGGCAGGGCGCGGCGCACATTGCGCAGCAGCTCCAGCGCGGAGGCGTCGTCGTGATCATGGACGATGCGAATCAGCGTTATCACATCCGCGCCCTTGGGCAGCGGATCGGTGAGGAAATTTCCCGAAAAGAAGGTCGTGCGCTTGGCGAGCCCCGCTTCCTCGAGCCGGGCGCTGGCGCGCTCCACCACGGCCGGCAGATCGAAGAGCATCAGCTGCAGCCGCGGCGCCCGCGCCGCCGCGGCGATGAGAAAGGCGCCCTCGCCGCCGCCGACGTCGAGCAGCGCTCTGTGCCGGCGGATGGGGTAGATGTCGAGCAGCTCCTGCGCCACCAGCGGCTGCGAGGCGGCCATCAGCGCGCTATAGGGCGCGACCTCCTCGGCGGAGAGGGCGGCGGGATTTTCCGCCGCCGAATAGGGCCAATAATCGGCGAGCCGCGGCTCGGCCGATTCGTCGCCGCGCAGCAGGCCGACGGGATCGGCGAGATCGGCGTAGAGCATCGGCTGATGCGCGACGAGCGAGAGCGCCGCCTTGTTGCCGATGAGCGCCGCGCCCAGCTCGCCGAGGCCGAAGCGCTCCTTGCCGCGCCGCTCGACGAGGCCGAGCGAAGCCGCGGCGTCCAGCAGCCGCGCGGCGGCGTCCTGCGACAGCTCCAGCTTTTCGGCGACCTGCTCCACAGAGCGCGGCTGCTCCAGCAGCAGCTCGAGCAGCTTCAGCCGCACGCAGGCCAGCAGCACCTGCGAATAGACGAAGCCGGCGCAGAGATCGAGCATGGAGCGCGCGCGCTTGCGCGCCGCGGCGCGGGTCAGCGGATGCGCGGCGGCGAGGCGCTGAAAGCGCGGGCTCGACACCAGCCGATCCCGCAGCCGCCGCAGCCTGTCCCGAAAGAACTGCCCCATACGCCGCCCCTCCGTCCCAGAATAATCCGCTCCTAGCCCAAAAGCGCCGGCTCGGAAACGTCGATTATCCCGCTCCCGGGCGTTTGGTCCCTGCGGGACGCTCGCGGGGGAAGCTCAGGGGATCGCCGCCATGCGCTTCGACGCTCTCGATCGGCTCAATTTCTTCCTCGCCGACGTGCGTGGCGGAATGGGGCCTTTCGTCGGGGTTTTCCTGTTCACGCAGGCGCATTGGAGCCAGGCCGAGATCGGCGCCGTGCTCACGGTCAGCGGGCTCGTCGGCATAGCCGCGCATCCTGCGGTCGGCGCCTTCATCGATCGCACGCGCGCCAAGCGCGAGCTTCTGGTGGTCGCGAGCTTCGTGCTCTGCGCCTGCGGTCTCGCCATCATTCATGCGCCGAGCATTCCGGTGGTGGTCGCGGCCGATATCGTCATGGCGACGCTCGGCGCCGTCTTCGCGCCGACAGTGGCGGCGATCACGCTCGGCCTCTATGGCCGCGAGCGTCTCGCCGAGCGGCTCGGCCGCAACGCCGCTTTCGATCGCGCGGGAAATATTTTCATCGCCGGAATCATCGGCTTCGTCGGCGTGCTGGCGTCGCAGACGGCGCCTTTCTATCTGGCGCCGGTCTTCGCTGCGCTCGCGGCGCGGGCGGCCTTCTCCATTCCGGCCGAGACCATAGATCACGATCGCGCGCGCGGTCTCGAGGATGTCGATCTCGCGCATCCGCCGCAGCCGGGCCGGCTGCGCGATCTGCTGCACTACCGCACGCTGCTCGTCTATGCGGCGGCGGCGGCGCTGTTCAATTTCGCCAATGCGCCGACATTGTCATTGATCGCGCAGAAGCTCGCCTCGGAAAATCCGGGCCTCGAGAGCGGCGTGACCTCGGCCGCGATCATTCTCGCGCAGCTCTCGACGATCGGCATGGCGCTCCTCGTCGAGCGCGCCGATCTCATCGGGCGCAAGCCGCTCATCGTCCTCGCCTTCGTCGCGCTCTTTGCGCGCGATCTCGCCTGCGTCTTCGCGCAGACGCCGCTGCATTTGCTCGCTGCGCAATTGCTGGACGGCGTCGGCGGCGGCCTCTTCGATGCGCTGCTGCCGCTGGTGTTGGCGGACATCATGCGCGGCACGGGGCATTACAGCCTCGCGCGCGGCGGGCTCGGACTCGTGCAGGGCGTGGGCGGCGCGACGAGCCTCTCCATCGCGGGCTTCATCGTCACATCCAGCGGCTATTCGGCGGGCTTTCTGGCGCTGGCCGCGGTCGCGCTCGCCGGACTTGCGCTGGTCCTCGTCGCCATGCCGGAGACAGGACCAAAGCGCTAGAAGATCGCCTCGAGAAGCCAGAGCTCAGGCGGCGCCCGGCGCGAAGCCTTCCTCGAGGCCGAGACGCTCGAGCAGAGACTTGCGGCGCTTGCGGTCGCGCTTCTGCGGCGGCTTGCGATTGTAATAGTCGAACAGCACCTCGCGATAGAGCTTGACCACGGCCTTTTCATTGAGGCCGAACAGCATGTCGGCGGCGATGCGCAGCAGCAGATAGACCGTGCATTCGAAGAAGAAGGCGCTCGGATGCGAGAACATGACCGGCAGCGCCGAGGCGATGACAGCGCCATAGAGCGAGGCGATGGCGTAACGCGGATTCACGGTCGCCCACAGGAAGAGGCGCAGCAATTCGCGATAGCCGATGTAATTGACGAGCGCGGCGTAGAGCTCGGCGCTGAACGCGCCCTCCTGGAAATCCACGATCGCGCGGGCGAGGGCGATGATCGCGACGAGGGAATAGAAAATCGTGTCGCAGCGGCGAAGGCACAGTTCGCGAATATCGTCGAGCAATGGGGTCTTCCTCATCTGGGCTCCTCGAGGCGTAGGGGTGGCGCCGTTTAAAAGAGCCGCAAATCCGGCGCCGACCAGTCTGGCGCCGTCGTGAATTTCAGCTCGCAGCATGCGCATCGCTCCTGTAATACGTAGCACTTCGAAGCGATCTGCGACCTGATGTCGCGCCCCGCGCGGCGCCTCGTCGCAGCGCGCCGCGCAGCAGGGCGGCGCCGAAAAGCGGGGCGCCCCCGCGGACTCGACGCCATAGCCTCAGGCGCGAAATAAGGTCATATTCACGACAAAGCCGATGGCGCGCTACAACGCGCCGCGATTATCCGAGGGAACGCTCGAAATGTCCGACAAGATCTATGCAGTGCCGGAAGCGTGGCGGAACGAGGCGCGCGTGAACGCCGAGAAATATGACGAGCTCTACCGGCGCTCTGTCGCCGACCCCGACGGTTTTTGGGGAGAGCAGGCGCAGCGCATAGAATGGATCGCCCCTTTCACCCGCGTGAAGGAGGTGAGCTTCGACACGCATAATGTCGCGATCGAATGGTTCGGCGACGGCTCCACCAATGTCGCGATGAATTGCATCGATCGGCATCTTCCGCATCGCGCGGATCAAGTCGCGATCATATGGGAGGGCGATGATCCCTCGCTCTCGCGCCACATCACCTATCGCGAATTGCACGAGCAGGTCTGCCGCTTCGCCAATGTGCTGAAGGCGCATGGCGTGCGCAAAGGCGATCGCGTGACGATCTATCTGCCGATGATTCCGGAGGCCGCCTACGCCATGCTCGCCTGCGCGCGCATCGGCGCCGTGCATTCGGTGGTGTTCGGCGGCTTCTCGCCGGATGCGCTGGCCGGCCGCATCGAAGACGCGCAATCGGATGTCGTCATCACGGCGGATGAGGGCGTGCGCGGCGGCCGCAAATCGCCGCTCAAGGACAATGTCGACGCCGCGCTGGAGAAGGTCTCGGCCAAGACCGTCATCGTCGTCACGCGCACTGGCGCGAAAGTGGATATGAAGCCCGGCCGCGATTTTCGTTACGAGGACGAGGCGAAGAAAGTCCCCGAGGATTGCCCTTACGCCGAGGTCGGCGCCGAGGATCCGCTGTTCATCCTCTACACATCGGGCTCGACCGGAAAGCCCAAGGGCGTGCTGCATACGACGGGCGGGTATCTCGTCCACGCCGCGCTCACGCATGAGCTCGTCTTCGACTATCGCGAGGGCGACGTCTATTGGTGCACGGCGGATGTCGGCTGGGTAACGGGCCACAGCTATATCGTCTATGGCCCGCTCGCCAATGGCGCGACGACGCTGATGTTCGAGGGCGTGCCGAATTATCCGACCGTCTCGCGCTTCTGGGAAGTGATCGACAAGCACAAGGTCGATATTTTCTACACGGCGCCGACGGCGATCCGCGCTTTGATGGGCGCCGGCGAGGAGCCGGTGAAGAAGACCAGCCGCAAGTCGGTGCGCCTGCTCGGCTCGGTTGGCGAGCCGATCAATCCAGAAGCCTGGGAGTGGTATCACCGGGTCGTCGGCGAGGGCCGCTGCCCGATCGTCGACACATGGTGGCAGACGGAGACGGGCGGCATTCTGATCGCGCCGCTGCCGGGCGCGACGGCGCTGAAGCCGGGCTCGGCGACCAAGCCCTTCTTCGGCGTGCAGCCGGAGATCGTCGACGCAAACGGCAATGTGCTGGATGGCGCCTGCGAGGGCAATCTCGTCATCGCCGATAGCTGGCCGGGACAGGCGCGCACCGTGTTCGGCGATCACGAGCGTTTCGTGCAGACCTATTTCACCGCCTATCCGGGCAAATATTTCACCGGCGATGGCTGCCGGCGCGATTCCGACGGCTATTATTGGATCACCGGCCGCGTCGACGACGTCATCAATGTCTCCGGCCATCGTCTCGGCACGGCGGAGATAGAGAGCGCGCTCGTCGCTCATGAGAAGGTCGCCGAGGCGGCGGTCGTCGGCTTCCCGCACGCCATCAAGGGCCAGGGCATCTATGCCTATGTGACGCTGATGGGCGGCGTCGAGGCTTCCGAGCGTCTGCGCAAGGAGCTGGTCGATTTCGTGCGCAAGGAGATTTCCGCCATCGCCTCGCCGGATGTGATCCAATTCGCGCCCGGCCTGCCGAAGACGCGCTCCGGCAAGATCATGCGCCGCATTTTGCGCAAGATCGCCGAGAACGAGTTCGGCGCGCTGGGGGATACGTCGACGCTCGCCGATCCGAGCGTGGTGGATGATCTGATCAAGAACCGGCCGGCCTCCTGATAGAGCCCCGCCGGAGAGCTTGCGCTATGTCCCTTTGCGCAGCGATTTGAGACGCGCGCTCACGACGTGAATAGGTCGTGAGCGCGTCCGAATCGGAAGCGCGCTATTTGGCCTTCCAATGTCGAGCCAAAATTGATGTTGAAGCAAAAGCAGCTGGATTATGAATCCGAAAATTGCGCGCCATTTCCCGATTTCATGACTTTGAGCGTCGCCGAATCCACAATAATTCGGCGACGCTTGTTCGAGAGGATCGGAATCGACGCGTCTCTCGAACGGCAAGAGATTGGAAAGCTGTTTTCGATGTCGTTTCGCGAGATCGATAAATCGATTCCTATTGAGAACGGACCGTTTCTCTATGATCGTGTTGTCGGCTATTGTGGGTATGATCCAGTTGTCGTGTTCGTGAATTTCTATGAGTTCGATTCTCTCGATCTCATTTCGCTCCGAAATTTATCCTGCATTCTGAATGACATCTGGCATCCGGGCGCTGAAGACATGGACATTTTCGATTGGACTTTCTCCTGGGTCGTTCAGGTCAATCACGGAGAAGTCCTACAGGCGTTTCGCGCGGAGTCGTAGCGGCTCTCGGCGGCCTCCGCCACAGCGTCGGCTCGCTTGCCACAAGACGACCATTCTCACAGTTTCGCGCATCGTCGTGCTCGAGGCGACAAGACGCCCCGGGCCTCTGTATTTCGGCCGATCCGGCTTGACACCCGTCCGCGCCTGCGTCACTCGGCGCTCGTCAATCCAAAATGAGGGGACGAGCAGCGCATGGCGAAGGCATTCGTGTTTCCGGGGCAGGGGTCGCAGGCGGTCGGCATGGGCAAGGCGCTCGGCGAGGCCTTTCCTCAGGCGCGCGCCGTCTATGAGGAAGTGGACGCCGCCCTCGGCGCGCCGCTCTCCAAGATCATGTTCGAAGGCCCGGAAGCCGAGCTGACGCTCACCGCCAACGCCCAGCCGGCGCTGATGGCGGTCTCCCTCGCCGCCATTCGCGTGCTCGAGGCCGAGGCCGGGCTCGATCTTTCCCGCGACGCCAAATTCGTCGCCGGCCATTCGCTCGGCGAATATTCGGCGCTCGCCGCCGCCGGGGCGCTCTCCATTGCCGACACTGCGCGGCTGTTGCGGCTGCGCGGCCAGGCCATGCAGGCCGCGGTTCCGGTCGGCGCGGGCGCGATGGCCGCGCTCATCGGCGTTGATTTCGACGCCGCCCGCGCGATCGCCGAGGCGGCCGCCGAGGCCGAAGGGGTGGTCTGCCAGGTCGCCAATGACAATGGCGGCGGCCAGATCGTCGTCTCCGGCGCCAAGGCCGCGGTCGAGAAGGCGATTCTCATCGCCAAGGAGCGGGGCGTGAAGCGCGCCGTGTCGCTGCCCGTCTCCGCGCCCTTCCATTGCGCGCTGATGCAGCCCGCCGCCGACGCCATGCGCGAGGCGCTGGCGACGACCACGATTCTCGCGCCCAAGGTCCCCGTCGTCGCCAATGTGACCGCGAGCCCGATCATTTCGCCGGACGATATCCGTCGCCTTCTGGTGGAGCAGGTGACCGGCACGGTGCGCTGGCGGGAATGCGTCGCCCATATGGCGAGCGCGGGCGTCGACAAATTCGTCGAATGCGGCGCCGGCAAGGTGCTGACCGGCCTGCTGAAGCGAATCGCCTCCGAGGCGAAGGGCCTCAATGTGGGCGCGCCGGAAGATCTCGACGCCTATCGCGCCTTCGTCTGACGTAAAAAAAAGCCCGGCCGCGAGGGCCGGGCTCTTCGTCCCGAGAGGAGGAGGGGGACGCTTCAGTATCTCGCCACCACGGGAGCGGGGGTGAAGAGATTGAAGTGATAGTTGATGCCGGCGCGCACAGTGTTGATGCGCGTGTGGCGGTTCCAATTGGAGCCCCAGGTCGTGGCGGGGAGCTGCGGGAACAGAACTGGACCCAGCACACCCCAATTATTGTTGTTATTGTTGTCGTTGAGCTCCGTGTAGAGATATTCGATCTTGGCCGACCAATTGGGCAGGAAGGCCCATTCGACGCCGCCGCCGGCCGTCCAGCCGCCGCGCACGTCATTGTTATTGTTGTTGCCCCACCAGAAGCCGCCGTTGAACGGATGTCTCACCTCGCCATAGGCGAAGCCGCCGGTGCCGTAGATCAGCAGGCGCGAATCGAGCAGCGCCAGGCCGAGGCGGCCGCGCACCGTGCCGAACCACGGAACCTTGGCGCGATCGACGCCGCCCAAGCCGCCCCACCAATTATTGTTGTTGTTGCCGCTGCCGATGCTGGTGCCCTGAATATCGCTCTCGAGACCAACGACGAAGAGCGGCGAAATCTGATAGTTCCAGCCGATCTGGCCACCGCCGACAACGCCGCCGCTGGTGTTGTTGCTGTTGTTGTTCCAGCCCCAATTATTGTTGTTGTTGCCGCGATCGAGCCAGCCGCCGCCGAGGTTCAAACCAACATAGGGGCCGGTCCAGGAGAAAGCCGGCGGCGGGACGAAGGCGACGGCGACTTCCTTGCGAGAGGGCAGATCAGCGGCGCTGGCCGATCCGGCGAGCAGAGCCGAAAAGACCGCGAGAAGGGAAATCCTGGTTTTCATTAGATGGCTCCTCAATCCTCTATAAAGCGGCGCAAGCACGCCAAACACGCCGTTCGACCCCACCAACGCAAGCATTCGAACCGCTGCGGGCGAAGATTTCGTAAATCCCTGACACTGTAAACGCCGAAAAAGGCTATAAACGATCCCGCCGGCCATTTCTTTTGTCGGTGTGATAAAAAAGCACCCCTAAGTAATTTTGGATACATTATTTTTATACTATAACTGAGGCCGACCCGCTCTCCGCAAAACTACCTAATGCGACATAGAGGCCGGCGAGGCGGCGAGATTGCGCGCCGCGCGCGCGGCGCCCTATAGAGGCGCATAGAGTTTCGCGAAGCCGCGCGAGCACAGCGGCGGCGAGGGGGAGAGAGATGTTCGATCTGAGCGGCAAGACGGCGCTGGTCACCGGCGCGAGCGGCGGCATCGGCCGGGACATCGCGCGCGCCCTGCACAAGAGCGGCGCGGTCGTGGCGCTTTCGGGCACGCGCGAGGAAGCGCTCGCGACGCTGGCTTCCGAGCTCGGCGAGCGAGTCCATATTCTCCCCTGCGACCTTTCCGACAAGGCGCAGGCCGAGGCGCTGGTCCCGGCGGCGGAAAAGGCCATGGGCGGGCTCGACATTCTGGTCAACAACGCCGGCATTACCCGCGACATGCTGTTCATGCGCCTCAAGGACGAGGATTGGGACGCGGTGCTGAACGTCAATCTCACCTCGGCCTTCCGCCTGTCGCGAGCGGCGCTGCGCGGCATGATGCGCAAGCGCTTCGGCCGCATCATCGGCATCACCTCGGTCGTCGGCGTCACCGGCAACGCGGGCCAGGGGAATTACGCCGCCGCCAAGGCCGGCATGATCGGCATGACCAAATCATTGGCGGCCGAGGTCGCCTCGCGCGGCATAACCGTCAATTGCGTGGCGCCCGGCTTTATCGAGAGCCCGATGACCGACGCGCTGAACGAGACGCAGAAACAGACGATTCTGCGCGCCGTGCCGGCCGGGAGGCTGGGGACGGGCGCGGATGTCGCGGCCGCCGTCGTCTATCTCTCGAGCGACGAATCGGCCTACGTCACCGGCCAGACGCTGCATGTGAACGGCGGCATGGCGATGATCTGAAAGCTTAGGATTTGCTGCGGGGCGCCTCTCGCCACGGCGAATTAATTATGCTACCAGACGCGTCGCTGGCCGGGGGCGACGCCGCAAAGAGCAATTCGGGCTGGCGAAAAAGCTCGCCTCCTGATGGCGACGTTTCCGCGGGTCGCGCGAGCGAAACCGCAGAAATGTGACGTAGTTTACCCCTGAAACGATCGAGCGCGGTCCGAGCCGGACTCTGGATCCGCCAAATCGGTGTCAGCAGATCGATCGAACGAGGATCAGAGCAGATGAGCGATATCGCCCCGCGCGTTAAGAGTATCGTTGTCGAACATCTCGGCGTCAAAGAAGAAGAGGTGAAGCCGGAGGCGTCTTTCGTCGACGATCTCGGGGCCGATTCTCTCGATACCGTCGAGCTGGTCATGGCCTTCGAGGAGGAGTTCGGCGTCGAGATCCCGGACGAAGAGGCCGAGAAGATCAACACCGTCGGCGACGCGATCAACTATCTCGAAAAAGCCAAAGCGGCTTGAGGCCACTGGCCGACGCGACGCGGATCGTCGAACGATCCGCGCTTCCGCGTTTTCGAGATTTTCAATGAACTGCAAGGCATAGCTCTCGAGAGAATCCATGCGCAGGGTGGTGGTCACCGGACTCGGCATCGTTTCGCCGTTGGGCTGTGGCGTGGACGTCAATTGGCGGCGGCTGATCGCCGGAGAACACGGCTTTCGCCGCATCGACACCTTCGAGGCGTCGGATCTCCCGTGTCAGATAGCAGGTTTCGTGCCGCGCGGCGACGGTTCCAATGGAACCTTCGATCCGGACGCCTGGTTCGAGCCGAAGGAACAGCGCAAAGTCGACGACTTCATTATCTATGGAGTCGCTGCGGCCACTCAGGCGCTGGCCGACGCCGGATGGAAGGCGGACACGTCGGAGAAGCAGAATACGACCGGCGTGCTGATCGGCTCCGGCATCGGCGGGCTCGGCGGCATTTATGAGACGTCCATCACGTTGAAGGAGAAAGGCCCGCGACGCGTGTCGCCCTTCTTCATCTCGGGCCGCATCATCAATCTGGCTTCCGGCTATGTGTCGATCATGCACGGCCTCAAAGGGCCGAATCACGCGGTCGTCACCGCCTGCTCCACCGGCGCGCACGCCATTGGCGATGCGGGCCGGCTGATCGCCCTCGGCGAGGCGGAGGTGATGGTGGCGGGCGGCGCCGAATCGCCGGTCAATCGCATCGGCGTCGCGGGCTTTGCGGCCTGCAAGGCGCTGTCCACCGGCTTCAACGATCGTCCCGAGGCCGGCTCGCGCCCCTATGATCGCGATCGCGATGGCTTCGTGATGGGCGAGGGCGCCGGCTGCGTCGTCCTCGAATCCTATGAGCACGCCGTGGCGCGCGGCGCGCGAATTTACGCCGAGCTGATCGGCTATGGCATGTCCGGCGACGCCTATCACATAACGGCCCCCGCGCCGGATGGCGACGGCGCCTATCGCTGCATGGAGATCGCGCTGAAGCGCGCCGGCCTGCGCGTGTCGGATGTCGATTATGTGAACTCCCACGGCACCTCGACGCCGCTCGGCGACGAGATCGAGCTGCAGGCCGTGCATCGCCTCATCGGCAATGAGGCTCCCAGCCTGTCCATGTCCTCGACCAAATCGGCGATCGGGCATCTGCTCGGCGCGGCGGGCGCCGTGGAGGCGATCTATTCCATTCTGGCGCTCACCCATGGCGTCGCGCCGCCCACGCGCAATCTGGACAATCCCTCGGTCGCGACCGAAATAGACCTCGTGCCGCACAAGGCGCGTGAGCGTAAGATCGATATCGTCTTGTCCAACTCCTTTGGTTTCGGCGGCACAAACGCGTCCCTCGTCTTCCGGCGTCCGCAGTAGCGGGGCCGCCGCGCCTTCGGTCGCGGCTGTGGACGTGGGAGCGTTCCTGATTTCGCCACAAAGAACGATAGGGTAACGGACGCGCAAGCGCCGTAAAGTCGTCGCAATCCTCCTCGGCGAGCCGCCGAGGCGGCGTTTTGTTTGTCGGTCCGTCGCGTTTTTCTGGTCGGTGTGATCCGAATCACGACACGGCCCGGAACCAAAGAGACGGAGTTTCCCGATGAGCGATGCTCCCAACGATTCGTCCGAGACGCCGAAGGACGGCGCATCCGAGGCCAAGGGGCCGGACGCGAAGGGTCAGGAGGCCGAGGGCCAGCCGTCTCAGAGCCGCGAATCCTCCTCTTTCTTTCGCCGCCGCGCCAGCCTGCGCAGCTCCGGCGGCGCGGACGCTCCGCCGCCGCCCCCGCCGCGCCGCAAGCGCGAGGGAACGCTCTCCGCGCTCAGCAGCCTGCTCTCGCTGCTGCTGGTCGTCGCCGTCGCCGGCGTTTTCGGTCTCATCGCCGTGCTGCACAAGCTGCGCGAGCCCGGCCCGCTCGCCGCCGAGAAGATCGTCTATATCGCCCCGCATAGCGATGTTCCCGAGATTATGGCGCAGCTCGAGCGCGATGGCGTCATCGACAATCCCATGCTGATGAACATCGCTCTGCTGATCGAGGGCGTGCGCGGCAAGCTGAAGCCCGGCGAATACGCCTTCAAGCAGAACGCCAGCCTGCGCGAGGTGATGGACGAGCTCATCAACGGCCGCCAGATTCTGCATGGCGTGACCATTCCCGAGGGGCTGACGACGGATCAGATCGTCTCGCGCCTGCGCGAGAGCGATGTGCTCGCCGGCGACATGGCGGAACTGCCCAAGGAGGGCGCGCTGCTGCCGGAGACCTATAAGGTCGCGCGCGGCTATCCGCGCGCCAAGCTGCTGCTGAAAATGCAGGAGGATCAGCGCAAGCTGCTCGATCAGATCTGGGCGCGCCGCAATCCCGACCTTCCCGTCAAGACGCCCTTCGAGCTGGTGACGCTCGCCTCCATCGTCGAAAAGGAGACCGGCAAGGCCGATGAGCGGCCGCGCGTCGCCGCCGTCTTCGTCAATCGTCTGCGCAAGGGCATGCGGCTGCAGTCGGACCCCACCATCGTCTACGGCCTCGTCGGCGGGCGCGCGACGCTCGGCCGCGGAATTTTGAAGTCCGAAGTCGAGAAGTGGACGCCCTATAACACCTATGCGATCGAGGGCCTGCCGCCGGGGCCGATCGCCAATCCGGGCCGCGCGGCGCTGGAGGCCGTCGCCAATCCCTCGCGCACGCAGGAGCTCTATTTCGTCGCCGACGGAACCGGCGGCCATGTCTTCGCCGAGACGCTCGAGCAGCATTCGCGCAACGTCCAGCGCTGGCGGCAGATCGAGAAGGATCGCGCCTTGGGCGTCGATCGTCTGGAGCCTGGCGCCGTCGTCGGGCCGACGCAGCCCGCCCCGCGGGAAAAGCGCGGCGACGCGGCTTTCGGCCGGCTCGTGGCGCTGGCCGATGCGCAGATGGAGACTGTGACGGCGGCCGATCCGCGCCATGGCGCGCTGAAGCGAATCGGCGCCGCTCTGCCGTCCATCCCGTTCGAATATGCGGGCGACAATGAGGAGAGCCTGCGGCTCACGGCCGAGCGCGCCGCTGTGGCGCTCGTCGCGCCGCCGCTGTTCACCACGCAATTCGCCCAGCGCGCCCAGCCCGAGGCGCGCGCCGCCGTCACGATGATCGCCGCCGCGGCGGACGACTCACAGGCCGGCTCCGACGAGCTGGCCGAGGACGATGGTCTCGATTCGGCGAGCTATCCGGTTTCCGCCGCTCTGCGCGCCGAGCAGCGCGCCCGCGCCGCGCGGCTGGGCTTGGCGGTCGAGGAGCGGCCCGTGGAGCGCCCCTTGCCGCTCTCCGCTTCGGCCGACGCCGGTCAGCCGCCGCGCGCCGCCCGCGCGCGCGCCTTCGACGCTTCGGAAGGCACGGCGCTCGATCCGTTGCGGGATCGCGGCTGGGATTTGAACTCCGCCAAGACCGTGCCGGATGTGGCGAAGTTTCGGTGATGGAAGCGCGTAGAGAGATCGCCGACCCGCTGCTCGCAATTCGCCCTACCTAGGATCGCAATGTCTCTCGCCAGCATGACCGGCTTCGCCCGCGCTCACGACAGTCTCGGACCGTGGCGCTACGCTTGGGAAATCAAGACCGTCAATTCCAAAGGGCTGGATCTGCGGCTGCGCGTCCCGCCCAATTTCGATGCGGTGGAGGTGAAGGCGCGCGCGCTCATCTCCGGCCGCATCGCTCGCGGCTCCTGCTTCGCCAATCTCACCGCGCGTCGCGACGACGCTGTGGTCGAGACGCGCATCAATCGCCCCGCGCTCGAGCGTCTGCTCAAGGCGCTGGACGATGTGCCGCTGCACGCATCCTTGCGGCCGGCTTCTCTCGACGGCCTGCTCGCCGTGCGCGGCATTGTCGAGGTGATAGAGCTGGAGGACGATGAGGAGCAGCGCAACGCCCTCGACGTGTGCGTGCTGGCGACTTTGGCGGAGGCGCTCGAGGCTTTGACCGCCTCGCGCGCTTCCGAAGGCGCGGCCATTGGCGATGTGCTGACGGCGCGGCTCGCGCGCATCGGCGAATTGACCGCGCAGGCGGAGGCGCTGCCCGGCCGCTCGGCCGAGGCGGTGCGCGCGCGGCTCGCGAGCCAGATCGCGGCGCTGCTGGAGACGGGCCATTCGTTCGATGCGCAGCGCCTGCATCAGGAGTCGGTGCTGCTCGCGGTAAAGGCCGACATTCGCGAGGAGCTGGACCGGCTGAAGGCCCATGTGGTCAGCGCCGGCGCGCTGATAGCGAAGGGCGGCCCGATCGGCCGCCGCCTCGATTTCCTCGCCCAGGAATTGTCGCGCGAGACCAACACGCTCTGCGCCAAATCCAACGATGGCGCGCTCACCGCCCTCGGCCTCGACCTCAAGATCGAGGTGGAGCAATGGCGCGAGCAGGTGCAGAATATTGAGTGAGGAGAAAATAGCGAATAGGGAGTAGCGCGAAAGACGCGCTCCATTCGCCACTCGCTATTCGCTGGACCTGAGATGCCCACAACGCCAGACCGCCGCGGAATCGTCCTCATACTCTCTTCGCCCTCCGGCGCGGGGAAGACGACGCTGACGCGCATGCTGCTGCAGAACCGTGAGCTCGACCTCACCCTCTCCATTTCGGTGACGACGCGGCCGCGCCGCTCGAGCGAGGTCGACGGCATCCATTATTCCTTCATCTCCAAGAGCCGCTTCGAGTCGATGCGCGACAATGGGGAATTGCTGGAATGGGCCGAGGTGCATGGCAATTATTACGGCACGCCGCGCGGGCCGGTGGATGAGATTTTGCGCGACGGCCGCGATGCGCTTTTCGATATCGATTATCAGGGCACGCAGCAGGTGCGCGACAAGATGGCCGCGGACACTGTCACCGTGTTCATTCTGCCGCCGTCGATGAAAGAGCTGCGCGCGCGTCTCGAGCGCCGCGCGGAAGATTCGCGCGAGGCGATCGAGCGCCGTCTCGAGAATGCGCGCAATGAGATTCAGCGCTGGAAGCATTACGATTATGTGCTGGTCAACGACGATCTGCAGCGCAGCTTCGACGATCTTCTCGCAATATTGCGCGCCGAGCGTCAGCGCCGGCCGCGGCGCCTGCCGGGCATAGAGGCCTTCGTCGCGCGCCTTTTGAGTGAGTGAGGCCCGATGCTTTATCGCGCCGTCATCTCCTCGATGCGCGTGATGTTTTGTATACTCGCCGTTTCGATCTTCGTCTTTTGCGTCGCTTTTGCCAAAGATTTGCTCGATACCGCCGTCGAATATCGGTGGGGATGCGCTTCGGTAAAAGAAGAAGTGGCCAGCGATGAGAGCGCAATTCGCCAAGTGAAGGATAATTATATTATTCAAGCATTCATGAAAAAACACCAGGGCGCGCTTAATTCAGAGGAATATGCTCGAGGATTGAATATTTCGTATGATCGCTCGAAAGACCATCGCGGCGGATGGATTATCGAACGCCGATGGGTGGGTTTTGGAAGAGAAATTCTCGACGTCGGCTTTCTATATGGATCGCCCGCTTCGGAGATAGAAATAGAGTGCACCATGATGCGGTGCGGTCCACGTCCTCGATGTCGCTCTATTGCGAATTGATTCCCACGGAGCCGTCGCCACTGCCGATCTGATCGGTTCTGGAGAGAGTGTCCGAGCCATTGCGAGCTTCACAGCGGCTTGCTTTCACAAAATTCGCCCGCGCGGTGAGAGGGTGGGAAATTTCGACTTGCTCGGCGCGTCGCCGACAGTCAATCATCCGCAGTCAGTCCGATAATGCGAGGAATTTCGGTTTCGCCATGACATCCGCAAAGCTCTTCGTCCCGATCATCGCGGCGCTGTGCCTCGCCGCCTGCAACTCCGCGCAGCCCGTCGCCGTTGCCGAGGCGCCGGCGCTCGCGACGCGCAACACGACGCCGGCGGGCTTCGAGCTTCCCGACGGCTCCGGCTGCGCGAACGCCATCCGCCGATATCGCGCGATCATGGACAATGACCTCGCCATGGGTCACGTGACTCAGGGCGTCTATGCGACGATCCAAAATGAGATCGCCGCCGCCGCCTCGGCCTGCTCGGTGGGGCGCGACGCTCAGGCCGTCGCTCTGGTGCATGCGAGCAAGGCGCGTCACGGCTATCCGGGCTGAGCGAGGCCGCGGCGTTTCGCCGAGTCCAGATTGGAAGCAATCTCAACTCGCGCCGTTGTGGCGCGGCGGCCCTTTAACTACCTTCATATTCAAGCTGTAGCGCATTCATGGGCGGGCCTCGCGACGTCCGCCTCGCGCATGACGGTGGGCCGGTTCTTGCTTCGCATCACGCGGGGCGTGGGCGAAGGCGTCGAAACGATTCATCGAAAGGCGTGAAATGACATCCTCCCGTATTCTTCTCGTCGCCGCCGTTCTCGCGGCGGGCGTCGGCGCCGCCGTCGCGGCCGACGAGACCTCTCTCGAAATCTCCATCAAGGATCATCGCTTCTCGACCGCCGAGCTGCATGCGCCCGCCGACAAGCCGATCACCATCGTCGTGAAGAATCTCGATTCGACGCCGGAGGAGTTCGAGAGCAAGGCGCTCAAGATCGAGAAAGTGGTCGCCGGCAAGGCCGAGATCACCGTGCGGGTGCGCCCGCTGAAGCCCGGCCGCTATCATTTCGTCGGCGAATATCACGAGGATACGGCCAAGGGCGAGCTCGTCGTCGAGTAAGGATCACACCATGCTGGGCGCACTCATCATCGTCTTTCGCGAGGTCATAGAGGCGGGTCTCGTCATCGGCATCGTGCTCGCGGTCACGCGCGGCGCGCGCGGCTCGCGAGCCTATGTCTTCGGCGGCGTGGCCGTGGGCGCGCTCGGCGCCGGCGTCGTCGCGCTGTTCGCCGATGCGCTGTCGCAGGCCGTCGCGGGCCGCGGGCAGGAGCTGTTCAACGCCGGCGTCCTCGCAGTGGCGGTGGTGATGCTCGCCTCGCACAACATTTGGATGGCGCGCCACGGCCGCGAGCTCGCCAGCGAGCTGGCGGCCGCCGGCCGCGCCGCCGTCTCGGGCGACAAATCCTTTTTGGCTCTGGCGCTGGTCGTCGCGCTCGCCGTGCTGCGCGAGGGCTCGGAGGTGGCGCTGTTCCTCTACGGAATCCTGGCTTCGGGAGAGACTGTGGCGGATCTCTTGGCGGGCGGCCTCGCCGGCCTCGTGCTCGGCGCCGGCGTCAGCGCGCTCACCTATTTCGGTCTCGTCACCATTCCGGCGCGGCATTTGTTCGCCGTGACGACGGCGATGATCACGCTGTTGGCGGCCGGTCTCGCGGCGCAATGCGCGGGCTTTCTGCAACAGGCCTGGATCGTCACCGCGCTCTCGCAGACGGTGTGGGACACATCCGGCGTGCTGCCGGATTCGAGCCTCTTCGGCCGCGTGCTGCATACGCTGATCGGCTATGTCGACCAGCCGACGGCATTGCAGGTCGTCGTCTATGTGGCGACGCTGGCGGCCATAGTCATCGCCACTCGCCTCGCCGCTCCGCGGCCGGGCGCCGCCAATGTCCACGCCGCGGCGGAGTGATACGGGCTTCCGGCTGATCGCTTCGCGCGGCATTTGCCGTCTTCCTTCTCCCCGCATTGCAGGGAGAAGGAGAAATTCTCTACTCCGCCGCCGCGTCCTGATCCCGCGCGCCGCGCGCCAGCCGCTCGGCCTTCAGCAATTCTGCGACGAGGAAGGCCACCTCTATCGCCTGCTCGGCGTTGAGGCGCGGATCGCAGGTCGTGTCGTAACGCACGCCCAGCTCCTGCTCGGAAATATCGCGCGCGCCGCCCATGCATTCGGTGACATTCTGCCCCGTCATCTCGAGGTGAATGCCGCCGGCGTAGGTGCCTTCGGCGCGGTGAACCTCGAAGAAATTGCGGATTTCCGCCATCACGCGATCGAAGGGCCGAGTCTTGCGGCCGCCGGCGCTGATCGTGTTGCCATGCATCGGGTCGCAGCACCACACGACATTGCGCCCCTCGCGGGCGACCGCGCGCAGGATCGGCGGCAGCGCCTCGGCGGCCTTGTCGGAGCCGAAACGGCAGATGAGCGTCAGCCGCCCCGGCTCGTTTTGCGGATCGAGCTTGTCGATGAGGCGCAGCAGCGCGTCCGGCTTCAGGCTCGGCCCGCATTTGAGGCCGATCGGGTTTTGCACGCCGCGGAGATATTCGATATGGGCGCCGTCCTCCTGGCGCGTGCGGTCGCCGATCCAGAGGAAATGGCCGGAGGTGGCGAAATAGCCGCCCTCGAGCGAATCGACGCGGGTCAGCGCCTGCTCATAGCCGAGCAGCAACGCCTCGTGAGAGGTGTAGAAATCCGTCTGCCGCAGCTCTGGATGATGCTCGGGATCGAGGCCGATGGCGCGCATGAAGCCGAGCGTCTCGCTGATGTGATCGGCGAGCTGCGAATAGCGATCCGAGAGCGGGCTGTTGCGCACGAAGCCCAGCATCCAGCGATGCGCATTGACGAGATTGGCGAAGCCGCCGGTGGCGAAGGCGCGGATGAGGTTGAGCGTCGCCGCCGATTGCCGATAGGCCATCAGCTGGCGCTGCGGATCGGGCGTGCGGGCGGCGGCGGTGAATTCAATGTCGTTGATGATGTCGCCGCGATAGCTCGGCAGCTCCAGCGCGCCCTGCTTCTCGGTGGGGGCGGAGCGCGGCTTGGCGAATTGGCCGGCGATGCGGCCGACCTTCACCACGGGCGAGGCCGCCGCATAGGTCAGCACCACCGCCATTTGCAGGAAGACGCGGAAGAAGTCGCGGATATTGTCGGCCGAATGCTCGCTGAAGCTCTCGGCGCAATCGCCGCCCTGCAGCAGAAAGGCGCGGCCGCCGGCGACCTCGGCGAGCGAGCGCTTGAGGCTGCGCGCCTCGCCGGCGAAGACGAGGGGCGGAAATCCGGCGAGCTGCCGCTCGACATCGGCGAGCGCCGCCTGATCCTGATAGATCGGCGTCTGCTCGATCGGTCTCGCTCTCCAGCTTCCGGGCGTCCAATTCTCCACTAGCCTGGCTCCTGCTCGCCGCTCCCCTGCGCGGCCCAGCTATACAGGAGCAAGCCCACAGAGGCGAGCTTTTGCCGCTGCGCTCGGCCCACGCATAGACCGGGGCAGTGATCGCCACGGTAGGTCTTGAGACATCTTAGCTGTCCGGCTATCGTCCGGCTCATGTTGCAGCGTCAGCCCGATTTCCCGCCACTTTTCGAATTAGGCTTCCACCATCTTTCGATGGAAGCCATTGAAGATAAATGTGTCAATCAATTCCCGTTATCTTCCACCAGGAAGTTAATCATGGAGGGGTTTCGAAGGTTCGTCGAACGGCTGGCCGATTGTGGGGTGGATGGGGAGATTTGGGTCGATGGGAGTTTTACGACCGAGAAAATCGATCCGAAGGATATCGATGTTGTCGTTCGTTGTGACGGCACACGATACAACGCCGATGAACGATATCGCGAAATTGTCAACTGGGTGATTGAAAATCAGAAGGCGGAACTCAAATGCGATTCCTATGCCCTGCTGGAATACCCTGAAGGGCACGAGCTTCATGAGGAAGGCGGTTGGTGGCACGCTTATTGGAAGGTCAAATGGGGGTTTAGTAGGGAAGAAGACCCTAAGGGTATCGTTGTGGTGAAGCTTGAAGGGGAGCCTAAATGAGACGGCTCGCGGAGATACAATACGACCTTCAAGATGTAGCAGCGGCGATCGCGCACGCTGAACGCACTGTTGCGAAGCATCCTAACGTTCCATCAGTCTTGGCAACCCTGCGAACAATTCAAAAGCGCAGGGAAAATCTGGAAGAGCAATTCGCCGCAGCAGCGGACGAAGTTGGCTTTGACTTGTGCAGCTACCGCATTGAGTTTGAAGATCAAAGGCAAGCAACAATTGCTGCCATAACGGCTGCGTTGAACTCGTTTCAGAAAATATTTACAAGTGTCTATCACGCTATAACAAACGGACCAAAGAAGACAGCGAAGGTAAGCGCCGAATCTTTAGATGCAACGGCGTTTGGATTTGCTTACACATTCCCGGGTTCGATAGGGTTTATGATGACTTTGGCTAACGAGCGACTCTTAATCGATAAAACTCCGCTCGATGAGGCAATGGGGCGCACGTTTGAGCTTATCAGTGCTGAGAGCAAAGAAAAAATTGAAGCAATGACTGAAATCGTCGGGCTCCCTGCTGTGCGTCAGACCCTCCAATGGGCCACGGAGAATGCGAAGGCTCGACTCGGAGCTGACATTGTGTGGCAGCGCTCACAAGACGCCAAGCTTGAAGTTCGTGTCCAACCGAAAGAAATATCCCGCCTCGCGGGCGCTTTGAGCGTGGCAATCGCCAAAGAAAATGGCGTCTATGTCGGCGAGCTGACCCAGGTCAACATGACAGAAAAAACATTTGAAATGGTTGTAGATGGAAAGCCTATTAGAGGAACCTTCGACAAGGCCATTAGTGCATCGAATCCAGTCCAGCTTCCTAAGTACTATGCCGCGACGATGACCATCAGCACGAAAGTAGCCGCGGTGGAAAACGAACCGGATACAAGCTACTTTTTAGTCCGACTCGAAGAACCCCGGACGACAGAGCTTCCTGTTATATTATGAGACGTATTCTAGTCACCCGAAGGCGCTCCTGACGCGGACGGAGTTCCCCTTGCGTTCAGCCGAACAATTTGAGTGGAGCAAGTCAGAGGAACTCTGCTGATGCCGGATGGCCGCGGACATGCGGTCTTTCCGCAAGATGACGCGGCGCGCTCCTTTCCCTAGCCTCGACGGCGCCCTTTTCGTACGAGCACTTTTTTCATGCCTGTCTTTTTATCGGATTTCATTCACGCCGCCCGTTGGCTCGCCGCTCTCGCCGTTCTGCTCGCCCACGCCAATGTGCTCATTTCCTTGAGCGACATAATGGTCGGGCCGCATGGGCCGCTGGTCTATCTCTGGTGGTTCCTGACCGCCTTCTCGCATCAGGCGGTGACGGTTTTCTTCGTGCTGTCGGGCTTTCTCGTCGGCGGCCGCGTCTTTGCGGCCATGGAGCGGCGGACGCCTTTCCTGCGCGCCTATTTCATCGATCGCTTCGCCCGCATTTATCTCGTGCTGATCCCGGCGCTGGCGCTGACCTTCGCCCTCGATGCGCTCGGCCGCGAGCTCTTCGCCGGCGCCGGCGTCTATGAGCTTCCCGGCCTCGAGGGCGCCTTCGAGCCCTCGCGCATTCTCTCGACGCTCGTCATGCAGCAGAATATCTGGGCCGGGCAGGCCGGCACAGACGGCCCTCTGTGGTCGCTGGCCTGCGAGTTCTGGTACTATCTGCTGTTCCCGCTGCTGGCGCTTCCCTTGGCGCGCGCCTATTCGGAGCCTGCACGCCTCGCCGCCTTCGCCCTCGGCGCGCTGCTGCTGCTACTCCTCTCGCTGCCGTCCTCGCGCGTGCCCTTCGGCTTCGCGCTGTGGACCATGGGCGCGCTCGCGGCCCGTGCGACGCGCCCGTTCCTCACCGGCAAATATCTGTCGCTGGGGATTTTTCTCGTTGCGCTCGTCGTCGGCCGCCTCGCTGCGCGCGGGCCTCTCTTCGAGGCGCATCCGGTTCTTCACGACATCGCCGACGCCCTCACCGCGGCGACGCTCGCCAATCTGCTGACGACGCTGCGCTTTACGGAAAGCGGCTTTGCTTTCGGACATTCGGCGCTGCATCGCCGGCTCGCGGATTTCTCCTTCTCGCTCTACGCCACGCATATGCCGATCGTTTTCTTCTTCTGGGCCGGAGCCGGCCATATTTTCGGCGCGGACTGGCACAAGCTTCTGCCGACGCCGACGCATTGGCTCGTCACGGCGGCGCTGCTCCTCGTCGCCGTCGCGACGGCCTTCGTCTTCTCGCGTGTGACCGAGGCGCATACGCCGGCGCTGCGGCGGCTTCTGCATGCGGCTGTCGCCGCGCTGGACCGGCGCGCGCGGCTCGGCGAGCGCGCCCGCTGGGTTGGCCAAGGTCGAGCCGAGGGGCTATAACTCGGCCCTGTCCTGCTTTTTTCATTTGGGGCGATCCGTTCGCTCCAAAGCCTTCGGAGACACATGCCCGTCCTCTTGTCGCAATTCATCGAGGCATGCCGTTGGGTGGGCGCGCTGCTGGTGCTCGCCGTCCATTCCACCAATATGTTCGTCAATCTCGCGGACATAATGAGCGCGCCCCATGCGGCGAGCGTCCACGCTTGGTGGTTCTTTGTCAGCTTCGAGCTCGGACATCAGGCCGTCGTCGGCTTCTTCGCCATTTCGGGCTATCTGGTCGGCGGCGCGGTGCTGGCGCAATTGCGCAAGGACAAGCCCTTTCTGCGCGATTATCTCATCCATCGTTTCGCGCGCATCTATGTGGTCCTTGCGCCGGCGCTGCTCGTCACTGCGGCGGTGGATTGGATCGGCCACAGCTGGTTCGGCGACAGCGGCGTCTATGACTGGCCGGTCTTCAAGGACCATTATCGCGCCGATCTCTTTCTCGGCTCGCTGGCCAATCTCTCGGCGATCTATTGCGATTTCTTCGGCACCAATGGGCCGCTCTGGTCGCTCGCCTGCGAGTTTTGGTATTACATCTCCTTCCCGCTGCTGCTGCTGCCCTTCGCCCGCGCCTATTCGCTGCGGACGCGCGCGGCGGGCTTCGCGCTCGGCCTCGCCATTCTGGTGGTGATGTCCATCCCCGCCGGCGGCTGGTTTCGTTTCGGCTATCTGCTCTGGGGCCTCGGCGCGCTGGCGACTTTGGCGCGGCGCCCGCTCGTCGAATCGCGCTGGATCGCGCTCGCGCTCTATGTCATGGCCGTCATCCCGATCCGCCTACTGGTGCGCGGCCCCAATCTCGAGGCATTCCCCTATCTCGCCGATCTCGCCGATACTTTGTCGGCCGTCCTCTTCCTCAATCTCGTGGTGACGCTGCGCTTCGGGCCGCAGCAGGGCTGGGCGCTGTTCCAGCCGCAGCTGCATCGGCGGCTCGCCGATTTCTCCTTCTCGCTCTACAGCGTCCATATGCCGGTGCTGATTCTGGCGCGCGCCCTGGCCGATCGGCATTTCGGCGCGCTATGGGCGCGCGAGCTGGCGACGCCCGTCCATTGGCTGGTGCTGGCGGCGGTAATGGCGGCGGCGGTCGTCTTCGGCTTCCTCTTCTCGCGCGTCACCGAGGCGCACACCAACGCCGCGCGGCGCGCGCTGCGCAAAGCCTTCGAGGCGGCGGAGGAGCGGCGGCGCCGGCGCTTCCCGCAGCCGATCGAGGAGCTCGAGCGCGCGCCGCAAAAAGCCGACGCATGAGCCTGAAGGTCATCCGTGCCGCCCCATGTCGACGAATCGTCGCATCCCTCCTCTAATGGCGAGGACCCGAGGCGGGCCGCCGAAGGCGCGCGCCCGCGGGGACGCATGAAAATGAAGACGATGCCGCCGGCCGGCGCGATCGCGGGCGATTCGCCCTTTCTCTGGGTCATGCGCTTCGATGCGGACAGCGTGGCGACGCTCGTCGCCGACCACGATTCCTCGCAGCTCGATGCGGACGCCGACGGCTATTTCTGGGTCCATCTCAATGTCGCAGACCTGCGCTATCGCGATTGGGTCGCCGGCCGCCAGCAAATGCCGGCCGAGGCGCGCGCGCTGCTCATCGATCAGGACAGCCATCAGCGGCTGGACGCCGACGAGCAGGCGCTGTGGGGCGTGATCGCCGATTACGGCCGCGATCTCGAGCGCGAGGAAGATGTGCTGCGTCCGCTGCGCGTCGTCGTCACCGAGCGCTGCATCGTCACCGCCCGCCGCTACGCCGTCGAATCGACCGCCGCCATTCGGCAGGCCGCGTTGGAGGGCCAGCGGCTGCCAACGCCGCTCGATCTCTTCGAGGCGCTGGTGACGCGCAGCCTCGTCTCCATGGACACCGGCCTCGAGAAGCTTCTCGCCAAATTCAACAAGATCGAGGATCGCGTGCTGGACGACGAGGCGCATGACGATCGGCGCGATCTCGGCGCGCTGCGCCGCCAGACGATCCGGCTGCGGCGCGAGCTCGCCGATGGGCAGCGCGTTTTTTCCCGGGCGGCGTTCTCGCCGCGCGTCACGCCGCCGACCCATGCGGCGCTGCGCCGGCTGACGCAGCGTTTCGATTCGCTGCAGCAGGAGCTGCAGGCGGTGGAGGAGCGCGCGCGCCTGCTGCAGGACGAGATCGTCTCCAATTTCACGGCGGAGACCAATCGCCAGCTCTATGTGCTGACCATTCTCGGCACGCTCTTGATGCCGCCGACTCTCGTCTCCGGCATCTTCGGCATGAACACGAAGAATCTGTTCTTCGCCGATAATGAGCAGGGGACGCTCTATGCGGCGGCGCTCTGCCTCGCCTCGGCCGCGGCGGCCTTTTTCGCGCTGATGTGGATCAAGCGCCGCGAGGGATAACGGAGCGCGCGCCGTTCAGCCTCACGCCGCCGCGAGGCTCTCGAACAATCCCCGGCCGTCGATTCCGCCGGCCAGCGGATCGATGAGATTTTCCGGGTGGGGCATCAGGCCGAGCACATTGCGGCGCTCGGAGAAGATTCCGGCGATATCGTTGCGTGAGCCGTTGGGATTGGCCTCGCCGCCGACGCGGCCGAGCGCATCGCAATAGCGGAAGGCGACTAGCCCCTCGCCCTCGAGCCGGGCGATCGTCTCGTCATCGGCCTCGTAATTGCCCTCGCCATGGGCGATGGCGACCTCGATCGTCTGGCCCTGCCGATAATGCCTGGTGAAGGCGGTGTCGGCGCGCTCGACGCGCAAATGCTGCATGCGGCAGACGAAGCGCAGATTGGCGTTGCGCATCAGCACGCCCGGCAGCAGCCCGCCCTCGCACAAAATCTGGAAGCCGTTGCAGACGCCGAGCGTCAGCCCGCCGCGCGCGGCATGGGCGCGCACCGCGTCCATAATGGCGGCGCGGCCGGCGATGGCGCCGCAGCGCAGATAATCGCCATAGGAGAAGCCGCCGGGCAGCACGACGAGATCCGTGCCCGCGGGCAGCTCGGTCTGCGAATGCCAGACCATAGCCGGCTCATGGCCGGTGGCCTGACGCAGCGCGCGCGCCATATCGCCTTCGCGATTGGAGCCCGGAAAGACGAGGACGGCGGCTTTCATGGGATCAGATCTCGATCTGGAAATTCTCGATGACGGTGTTGGCGAGCAGCTTCTCGCAAGCTGCGCGCAGCCGCGCCTCGGCGAGGGCGCGGTCGGAGCCCTCGAGCTCGATGTCGAACACCTTGCCCTGCCGCACGCCGCCGACGCCCTCGACGCCGAGCGAGGCGAGCGCGCCTTCTATGGCCTTGCCCTGCGGATCGAGCACGCCGTTCTTCAAGGTGACGATGACGCGGGCTTTCATGCGGCGGCTTCCCTGTTTGGGCTTCGGAGGCTGGCCGCAGGGTTAGCGGGGGACGCGCCGGAGCGCAAGAATTTCTGGGGGAGAGAATTTCCCGCCGTGACGCTTCAGGCCGAGCGCGCGCGCAGCGCGTAGACGAAGCCCATGGCGCCGAGCAGCGCGATCGTGGCGGCGAACACAGGCTGGCCGGCGGCGAGCGTCAGCATGACGGCGACGAAGGTCGCGACGCCGATGACCGTGGTGACGACGATAGAGCCGACCGGCGACGCCCCGCCCACGCTCGCAGCGCTGCGCCGGCGTGGCGGGCTGGCGACGGCCGAGACCACGGCCTGATAGGCGGGATCGAAATTGATGCGATCGATGAAGAGCGGCGGCGCGGCATAGGGAAAGCCGCCGGAGGGCGAAGCGAAATCGCGGTCATAGGCGGCGGCCTCGACGGCGCCCGGCCCTGTCTTGGTCACATAGAGGTCGATGGTCGCCGTGTCGCGCTCGCCGTCGCGGACCAGAAGGGCGGCGCGAATCGTCGGCGTGGCCTCGGCTGAATTGCGCGAGGGCAGGCGCGCGCGCGGAACGGTGTCGGCGGCGTCGAGGAATTCCCGCACCGTCTCGCCGCGCGCCTCCGCCGCCGCGCGCAGGGCGGTCTGCGCCTCGCGAATGACGATGCGCAGCGGAATGCGCTCGCCGATCAGGCGCGGCAGGCCGGCGAGCGCCGTCGCGCTCGGCCCATAGGCCGACCGCAAGGGCGCATTCTCGCCGGCGAGCGGCTCGTCGGATTCGGCGCCGAGCGGCATGGCGAAATTGCGATAGCCGGCGGGCAGCGCATCGCGCAGGCCGGGACCGGGCGGGGGCGGCGGCTTGGCGGCCGTCGCGGTCGTGACGCTCGTCTCCTCCTCCACCGCTTCGGCTTTCGCCGTGACCTGCGAGACGCGCGACAGCGCGCGCACGCTGGGCGCTCGAGAGGTGACGGCGGAAATCGGCGAAACCATGATTCGTGACCATCCATGGCGCGTCAGACGCGCACCCAGTTTCCGGCGTCCGCCTTGCGCGAGGCTGGCGTCAGCGCAACCGCAGCGATTATCCGCGGCCCATGTCGATGGCGGGTTACAGAAAAGAGTCGAATGCCGCCGACCTCGCTCTATCTGCCTCGAGAGCGAGAGGGGCTCCCAATGCATGCGGTCTCCAATTATCCGGGACGTCGGCGCGCTGCGCAGGAGGCGGCGCGGCGGGAGGTTTTCGCCGTCGTCGATTCGCTCGCCCGCGAGATGCATCCGCGGCGCGGCGCGCCGACGGAGATTTCGCTGTCCAGCCGGCTCGAGCAGGATCTCGGCGTCGACAGCCTGGCGCGCGCCGAATTGAACTTGCGGCTGGAGCGCGCCTTCCACGCCCCTCTGCCGCTCGAGGAGCTGGGCCGCGCCGATACGGTCGGCGATCTGCTGACGGCGCTGGAGAAGGCGCCCGGCGCCGAGCCGCCCTCCTTCTCCGAGCCTTCGCCCGGCGAGGCGCTGCCGCATATTCGCGCCGCCTTCGAGGCTAGGACGCTGACCGAGGCGCTGGACTGGCACGCCGCGCAAAATCCCGAGCGGCTGCATCTCACCTTTCTGCGCGACGCCGCGACGCCCGGCGGCGCGCTCACCTATTGGCGGCTCGCCGATGAGGCGCGGCGCGCGGCGGAGGGGCTCATCGCCCGCGATGTCGCGCCGGGCGACCGCATCGCGCTGATGTTGCCGACGGGCATCGATTTCTTCGTGGGCTTTTTCGGCGTGCTCTACGCCGGCGCCATTCCCGTGCCGATCTATCCGCCGATGCGCATGGCGCAGATCGAGGAGCATCTCACGCGGCAGATCGGCATTTTGCGCAATGCGGGGGTGCGGCTGCTCGTCACCACGCCGGAGGGTCTGCGCCTCGCCGGCCTCGCCCGCGGGCGTGTGGAGAGCTTGGAGGCGATCGTCTGCGTCGCTGATCTTACGAGCGGCGCCAATGGCGCGCCGCTGCCGCCGACGCGCGAGGCGGGCGCGACCGCCATGCTGCAATATACGTCCGGCAGCACGGGCGACCCCAAAGGCGTCGTGTTGAGCCACGCCAATCTTCTCGCCAATGTGCGCGCCATGGGCCTCGCCATCGGCGCCAGCTCGGCGGACAGCTTCGTGAGCTGGCTGCCGCTCTATCACGATATGGGGCTGATCGGCGCCTGGCTCGGCTGCCTGCATTTCGGCGCGCCGCTCTATGTCATGTCGCCGCTGACTTTTCTGTCGCGACCGGCGAGCTGGCTCGAGGCGATCGACCGCCATCGCGGCACGTTGAGCGCCGCGCCCAATTTCGCCTTCGAGCTCTGCCTCGACAAGATCGATCCGGCCCAGATCGAGGGGCTCGATCTTTGCTCGCTGCGCATGGTCGCCAATGGCGCCGAGCCCATCTCCCCGCGCACCATCCAGCGATTTGCCGAAAAATTCGCCAAATACGGCTTTCGGGCGGAGGCCATGGCGCCGGTCTATGGGCTCGCGGAAAATGCGGTCGGCCTCGCCTTTCCGCCGCCCGGCCGCGCGCCGGTCATCGACCGCATCTCCCGCGAGGCGCTGGCGACCGACGGCCGCGCCGAGCCGGCGGCGGAAGGCGCCGGCTCGCTGGAGATCGTCGGCTGCGGCGCCCCGCTGCCGGGCCATGAGATTCGCATCGTCGACGCCGCCGGCCGCGAGCTGTCGGAGCGCCGCGAGGGGCGGCTGGAGTTTCGCGGCCCCTCGGCCACGAAGGGCTATTTCCGCAATGAGGAGAAGACCAAATCGCTGATTCGAGGCGGCTGGCTCGACAGCGGCGATCGCGCCTATATGGCCGGCGGCGAGATCTTTGTGACCGGGCGGGTCAAGGACATTGTGATTCGCGCCGGGCGGCATCTCTATCCGCAGGAGATAGAGGAGGCCGTCGCCGCGCTTCCCGGCATTCGCAAGGGCTGCGTCGCCGCTTTCGGCGCGCCCGATGTGGAGACCGGCACGGAACGGCTGATCGTCGTCGCCGAGACCTATGAGACCGTGCCGGAAGCGCTGGGCGCGCTGGAGACCAAGGTTCAGACGGCGGTCGCCGCCGTTTGCGGCGCGCCGGCCGACGAGGTTCGCTTCCTTCCGCCGCGCTCCACGCCCAAAACCTCGAGCGGCAAGATTCGCCGCAGCGCCGCCAAGGCGCTGTTCGAGGAGGGTCGGCTCGGCGAGCCGCGCGGTCCGGTGTGGCTGCAGATCGGCCGGCTGGCGCTGCTCGGCCTATGGCCGGCGATCCGTGGCGCGGCGGGGCGGGCGGGCGAGCTCGCCTATGCCAGCTGGTGGTGGCTCGTCGTCTGCGCCGGCTATTTCGCCGTCTGGTGGGCGGTGATGATACTGCCCCGCCGCTCGCGCTGGCCCGCCGTGCGGAAGATCGCCGGCGCCATGCTCGGCGTCATTGGCGCGAAGGTCACGACAGAAGGGCTCGAGCGTCTACAGACGGGTGGCGCCGTGCTCGCCTTCAACCATTCGAGCTATGTCGATGTCATGCTGCTCGCCGCCCGCCTGCCGGGCGAGCCGGCCTTCGTCGCCAAGAAGGAGCTGGCCGCGCAGATTTTCGCCGGGCCGTTCCTGCGCCGGCTCGGGGCGCTTTTCGTCGAGCGCTACGATATTGCCGCGAGCGTCGCCGATGCGGAGAGCCTCGTCGCGGCGGCGCGCGAGGGACGCAATCTGGTGTTCTTCCCGGAGGGGACTTTCACGCGGCGGGCCGGGCTCTGCGGCTTCTATCTCGGCGCGTTCAAGATCGCCGCCGAGGCGGAGCTGTCGGTCTATCCGGGCGTCTTGCGCGGAACCCGCGGCATGTTGCGCGGCGGCCAATGGTTCCCGCGCCGCTCGGCGCTGTCGCTCGCCATTTTGCCGCCGATACGGGCGGGCGGGAGCGACTTCATCTGCGCGCTGCGGCTGCGGGATCATGTCCGCGCCGCCATCCTCGCGCGCTGCAAGGAGCCGGATTTGAGCGAGCTGTCTAAACCGAGGCGGGGGGATGCGTAGCGGAGGCCCCCTTCCCAGCCCTCCCCCGCTTTGCGGGAGAGGGAGCAGATTCCGCGCGCTTCATCGCTATTTCGCGCGTCGCTGGGCGCCTTCCCTCTCCCGCGTTAGCGGGGGAGGGCGAGGGAGGGGGCTGCGCGCCCTACTCGTCCTCGCCGAAGCGGTTGCCGACCAGCGCCGCCAGCGCCTCTATCGCTTGAAAGGCCTGCGGGCCGGCGGCGGTCACGGTGATGGTGGAGCCTTGGGCCGCGCCCAGCGTCAATATGCCCATGATGGAGCTGCCGCCGACCGTATCCCCGCATTTGGAGACGGTGATCTCGGCCTCATAAGCCTCGCAGCATTGGACGAATTTGGCCGTGGCCCGCGCGTGCAGGCCCTTGCGGTTGACGATGGTGAGATCGCGGACGATGCGGCCGCCATCGGCGGCGGCGGAAACGGATTGGTCGGTCATTTGGCGTTGAGGACTCGGCTGGCGATATAGACATATTTGCGCCCGGCGTCCTGGGCTTGCAACACCGCCTGCTCGAGCGGAGTCGATTCGCGCACCGAGGCCAGCTTGATCAGCATGGGCAGGTTGATGCCCGCCAGCACCTCCACCTTGCCGCCGTTCATCACGGAAATCGCCAGATTGGAGGGGGTGCCGCCGAACATGTCGGTCAGCACGACGACGCCGTCGCCGCTGTCCGCCTCGGCGATGGCGTCGATAATGTCCCGGCGCCGACGCTCCATATCGTCCTCGGGGCCGATCGAGATCGACACGAGCTGCTTCTGCGGGCCAACGACATGCTCGAGGGCCGCGCGAAACTCCGTGGCGAGGTGGCCATGGGTCACCAGGACCATTCCGATCATTCGCAGCTACCGCTCATGAAGACCGTCTCGCAGGAGAACGAGATCGTCGAAACCGGAGAACCGAAGCAGACCGGCATTGCGGCTCACCAATTTACTAACGCGAATGTCGCCCCGACGTTCGCAGCGTTTCGGGCGCCATTTTGTGCGTTGCGGCGAAATTGGCAAGCGAAAACCTCCGGTCATCGTTAAAATGCTTCAAACTGATGAATAAACGACAAAATCTTCCTCGCCGCCCCCGCCTCTCGGGCGTCCGCGGCGAGCCGCGGCAGCGTCACGCCGCACAGTTTGGCCTCCGCGCCCCCCTCCGGCGGATAGCGGGGCGGCGCCTCGTCTCTCTGTCCACATAGATCGACGAGACAGCGCAGCACCCCCGCGGGCTCGAATTCGGCCGGCAGAACGCCCCTGCCGCGCTCCTCTATCGCCCCGGCTATGGCCGGATGCGGGCGCGCCAGCAGGCGGCCGTGACGGCGGACGAGCGCGATCCGATCATCGCCGATGAGCCGCGCGAAAAACCCCCGCCCCTCCGCGAGATGGATCAGCTCGAGGCAGAGCCCGCTCTTGCCGGAGCCCGAAGGCCCCCGCAGCAGCACGCCGGCCGCGCCGATGAGCAGAGCATTGGCGTGAATCATGATCCGCTCCTCGACCTGCTCCGCTTCGGGAGGCGCGTCTCGGAGAGGCGCGTCTTGGAGAGGCGCGCCGGTCATTTCGCCGCCGGAAGCCAGAGCACGAAGCGCGCGCCCAGCACGACATCTTCCGGCGCGATCTCGTCGGTTCCCTCCGGCTCCGCCCGCGTGCGGTTCATCGCGCGGATGCGGCCATTGTGCGCCTCGACGATCTGGCGGGAGATCGACAGGCCGAGCCCAGAATTCTGGCCGAAGCCCTGCTCCGGCCGATCCGTGTAGAAACGCTCGAAAATGCGCTCGAAGGCATGGGCCGGAATGCCCGGCCCGTCGTCGTCGACGATGATCTCATAGCCGTCGATCGGCTGCCCGCCCGGCCCCATCGCCTGCTCCGGCCGCAGATAGACGCGCACATTGCCGCCCTCCGCCGAGAAGGAGCGGGCGTTGCCGATGAGATTGTCGAACACTTGCGCGAGGCGCGAATCATGGCCGAGGATGCGCCAGCGCCGCCGCGGATCGGCGGGCTGAATGTCGAGCGTGATGGCGACTCCATCGCCGCGATCGAGGTCATGCGCCATGCCGACGACGGTCTTCAGCACGCCGGCGACATCGACAATGTCCATGTCGGCGCGGGCCAGCTCGGCGTCGAGACGCGAGGCGTCGGAAATATCGCTGATGAGACGGTCGAGCCGTCCGACGTCGTGCTTGATGATGGTGAGCAGGCGCGAGCGTGCGTTCTCGTCCTTGACGATGGGCAGAGTCTCCACCGCGCTGCGCAGCGAGGTGAGCGGATTCTTCAGCTCATGCGCCACATCCGCCGCGAAATGCTCGATCGCCTCAATGCGATTGTAGAGCGCGCGCGTCATGTCGCGCAGCGCGCCGGAGAGATGGCCGATCTCGTCCTGGCGCTGCGAGAAATCGGGAATTTCCTGCCGCGATTTGACGCCGCGGCGCACGCGATCGGCCGCCTCGGCGAGACGGCGCATGGGCTCGGCGATGGTGCCGGCGAAGAACAGCGACAGCAGCAGCATCACGCCGGCCGAGACCAGGAAGATGCGGATGATGCCCCAGCGCTCCTGCGCCAGAATGGCGTCAATGTCGCCGCCGAGCGTGGAGAGCAGCAGCGCGCCGCGCACCGAGCGGAAGCGTTGCACCGGCACGGCGACGGAGATGATGGTCTCGCCCTTGGCGTTGGCCCGCACCACGGAGAGCGCGCCGCCGGTGAGCGCGGCGGCGACCTCGGGATAGGCTTTGCCATTGCCGGCGCCGATATCCTCATAGAGCGGCAGCTCCGGCCGGCGCGTCCAACGGCGCAGCGCATTTATGCCCTGCTGGAGATAGCCGGACGATTCGCTCGCGCCGCCCGGCGGGCCGAGATCGAAGCGCAGAATGTTGGAGCGTCCGGTGACGGAGCGCGAGTCGAGCAAGAGATAGCCGTCGCGATCATAGATGCGCGCGCGCGTGCGCGTCGGCGAGACGAGGCGGCGCAGCAGCGGGCCGATGCGCTCGGGATTGAGCGAGAACTCCATAGAGGGCTGGCTGCCCTCCGCGAGGCTGTAGCTCTCGCCCGGCGCGAGGCGCAGCAGCTTCTCGGGATCGATGGTGATCGCGTCCGTATCGACGGTCGCCGAGGCGGCGATGGCCGCGGCGATGATCTCGCCCTGCGTCTGCAGGCTCTGCACGCGCGCGTCGATCAGGCCTTCGCGAAATTGGTTGAGATAGAGAAAGCCGCCGAGCAGCGCCACGAGGCCGCCAAGATTGAGCACGACGATGCGGCGTGTGAGCGAGGACGACAGGCGCGACTGAATCGCGCGCGTGAGCCGCGCGAAGCGAACCGAGGCGGCGCGGCCAATTCGCTTCTGCCGCGCCTGCGTCTCGACGCCATGTTCATTGTCGGTCGTGACTGTCATGAGCCGTTATGGGGCTTCCTTGAACCGATAGCCGACGCCATAGAGCGTCTCGATCATCTCGAACTCATTGTCCACGACCTTGAACTTCTTGCGCAGCCGCTTGATGTGGCTGTCGATGGTGCGATCGTCGACATAGACCTGATCGTCATAGGCGGCGTCCATCAGCGCATTGCGGCTCTTCACCACGCCGGGTCGCTGCGCCAGCGCTTGCAGGATGAGGAATTCCGTCACCGTCAGCACGACGGGATCGCCGCGCCAGGTGCAGGTGTGGCGCTCCGGGTCCATGACCAGCGCGCCGCGCTCCAGCACCTTGGCTTCCGATTCCTTCTGCGCGGCGGCTTCCTTGGGATTGGCGCGGCGCAGAATCGCCTTCACGCGCTCCACCAGCAGGCGCTGCGAGAACGGCTTGTGAATGAAATCGTCGGCGCCCATTTTGAGGCCGAACAATTCGTCGATCTCCTCGTCCTTGGAGGTGAGGAAGATCACCGGAAGGTCGGATTTCTGCCGCAGACGGCGCAGCAGCTCCATTCCGTCCATGCGCGGCATCTTTATGTCGAAAATGGCGAGGTCCGGCGGATTGGCGCGCAGCCCGTCGAGCGCAGCGGCGCCGTCGGTATAGGTTTGAACGCGGTAGCCCTCGCCTTCCAGCGCGATCGAGACGGAAGTGAGAATATTGCGGTCGTCGTCGACGAGAGCGATTGTCGGCATCTTCAACCTTTACTGTTAACGTCCGATATCGGGCTCGATGTTCGATTCGGGGCGCGAGCTTAGACTCTTGCGCCCGCGCGACTCGTCGTCTCGGCGGCTCGCCTCGCCGCTTTGGAACATCGCCGTTCGGGCGCCACGTTCCAAGGCGTTGGCGGCCGAAATGTGGCTAGCCTCGGCCATTCGCATGACGCTGGCCGAAAGAGGGCCGACGTTCCGCTTCGTGTCGCCTTATATACATAATCGCGACACAAATCACCTACCGCTGTCACAGGGACGAATCGCCGCGGAAACAGGCGGCGAAGCCTTCGCTCGCAAGGCTTCCGCAAAGCGTCGAAAATTTCAATAAAAAGCAAGATGTTGCCGGCGCGTCCGCAGCCGTGCGGGCGCAGCGCGCGACGCTCGCGCTCCCGCATGCGCGCGGCCCACGCCAAAAGCGACGCTCGCGCATCGACGGTAGCGTGATTCGCCGACGCTTTCGATTCGCGCTGCGCGGGTCGAGCTCACGTCGCCTTCAGCGCATGTGATTGTCGGAGAGCGGCGCGAGGCGAGGATTCCCTCGGTCGTCGATTCGTCATAGCCTGCGCGTAGCGTTCCGACGCCGAGCGAGTCGGCGCCGCGCCGGCATGGCCGCGCGCTCTCGTGTCGCGAGTCGCGTGCGATTTCATCACCTCTTCGTTTTCGACAGTGATCGGCGTCGCGCCGCACAGCGTTTCGGCCGCTCCTCGCGCGCTCGTTTGACGACGCGCGCGGGCGCGCTCTCTTCATCGGCGTGGCGCCGTCCAAAGGGATCGGCGCAATGAATCGTTTTCACACTCATCGTGCGGAGCTGCTGCGCGGCTCGCTCGCGATCGCGCTCCTCCTCGCGTCGCCGACATGTGCTCACGCGAGCGAAGAGGAGCTGCGTGCGGAGGTTCGAACGCTCATGGAGCGCTTGCACAAGCTCGAGGCGAGATTGGACAAGTCGCAAAAGACCACGCAGGCCGATAAGAAAAAGGAGAAGGAAGAAAAGCAGAAAGAGAAGGAAAAAAAGGAGGAGGCCGAAAAGAAGGGGCCGGATAATTTCCGCTTTCGGGGAATCACGATCACGCCCGGCGGCTTCATCGCGCTCGAAAGCGTCTGGCGAAGCCGCTGGGTCGGCGCCGACGTCAACACGCCGTTTCAGAATATTCCCTATAATTTCTTCGCGACGGGACATTCGAGCGAGTTCCGCTTCAGCGCGCGACAGAGCCGTCTGTCCATGCTGGTGAAGGGCGACATCGATCCTTTCACCAAGATCACCGGCTATGTCGAAACCGATTTTCTCGGCGCGGCGCAAACCGCCAATTCCAATGAGAGCAATTCCTACAATCTGCGCCTGCGGCAGATGTACACGAATATCGATTGGGATTCGTTCGGCGCGCATTTCATGGCGGGGCAGGCGTGGTCGCTGGTGACCTTGAACAAGGTCGGCATAAAGCCCGACACGACGATTCAGCCGCTCACCATCGATGCGCAATATGTTCCGGGCTATGTCTGGGCGCGGCAGCCCGGCATGCGCCTCACCGTGGATTTCAACAAGGAATTCTGGCTCGCCTTCGCCGCCGAGGGCGCCGCCACCACCTTCGCCGGCTATGGCTCCCTACCTCCGGGCTTCTTCGGCACGACCGCTCTGCCGCTGCAAAATCCGATATTGTTCGGACAAGCGGCGGGCGGCGGCCTCTTCAACATTGTGAACAGCTATTCGCTCAATCGCGCGCCCGATCTCATCGGCAAAGCCGCATGGGACGCCAATCTCGGCGACCGCATCGTGCATTTGGAGGGCTTCGGCCTGGCGCGCAATTTCACCACGCGCGCCTATTGGGGCAATCGCAACGCCTGGGGCGGCGGTTTCGGAGCCGGCATATTCGCGCCGGTTCTCCCCGGTCTCCTCGATTTCCAAGTCTCCGGCGCGATCGGCCATGGAATCGGCCGCTATGGCGCCGGGCAGCTCGCGGACGCGACATGGTCGGCCGTCGACGGCGGCCCGCTGCCGATCAACGAGCGCATGATTCTCATCGGCGGCGTGCTGCATCCGCGGCCCGATCTCGACATATACGCCTACGCCGGCGGCGAGTTCACGCAACGCAATCCGCAATATGTCGCCATACCGGGCAATGTCATTTTCGGCGGCTTCGCCAATCCCTATTTCAACAATCTGGGATGCAACATAGAGAATGAAGCGCTGACCACGACGGCCTTCCTCTCCGGCGGCACGGCGGCCAATGTTCCATTGGGCGGCGCTTTGGCCTGCGCCGGAATCATCAAAGACATTCGGCAAGTCACAGGCGGCTTCTGGCACACTTTGTACGAAGGGCAGTTCGGCAAGGTGCGCGGCGGCGTGCAATATTCCTATACGATCAAGGACGGCTTTTCCGGCATTGGCGGCGCGCCGCAGGCGCGCGACAGCATGGTGTTCACCAGCTTTCGCTATTATCCGTTCGAGGGCGCCGCGCCGACCATTCCCGTGCTCGCCAAATTCTGACGAAGCGCTGCGCGTCAGTCCGTCCAATCGAAGGAGCGCGTCACCGCCTTCGCCCATTTGCCGATGCGGCGCTCGCGCTCTTCCTTCGACATCGTCGGGCTCCATCGTTTCTCGGCGCGCCAATGCGCGGCGATCTCGCGCTTATCTTTCCAAAAGCCGCTGGCCAGTCCTGCGGCATAGGCGGCGCCGAGCGCCGTCGTCTCTATGCAGCGCGGCCGCACGACGGGAGCGCCGAGAATATCGGCCTGAAACTGCATCAGCAGCGCATTCACCGCCATGCCGCCGTCGACGCGCAGCTCCTCCAGCGCGACGCCGGAATCCTCCGCCATCGCTGCGACGATGTCGCGCGTCTGGAACGCCACAGCTTCCAGCGCGGCGCGCGCGATATGCGCTTTCGTCGAGAAACGCGTGAGGCCGGCGATGATCCCGCGCGCGCTCTCGCGCCAATAGGGCGCATAGAGGCCGGAGAATGCGGGCGTGAAATAGACGTCGCCATTGTCGGGAACGCTCGCCGCCAGCGCTTCTATATCCGCGCTCTTCTCGATAATTCCGAGATTGTCGCGCAGCCATTGCACCAACGCGCCGGCGATGGCGACAGAGCCCTCGAGCGCATAAACGGGCTTCTCCTCGCCGAGCTTATAGGCGAGCGTGGTGAGCAGGCCCTTGGTGGAGAGCCGCGGCGTCTCGCCTATGTTCATCAGCAGAAAACATCCTGTGCCATAGGTGTTTTTCGCGTCTCCCGGCGCAAAGCAGGCCTGGCCGATCAGCGCCGCATGCTGATCGCCGAGCGCGCCCGAAAGCGGTACGCCTGCGAGCGGCGCGCGGCAGGCTCCATAGATTTCGCTCGAGGAGAGAATCTGCGGCAGGCAGGCGCGCGGAATGTCGAAGAGCGCGAGCAGCTCGTCGTCCCATTGCAGCGTCTCGAGATTCATCAGCTGCGTGCGCGCGGCGTTGGTGGCGTCGGTGAAATGGCGACCAGTCAGATTCCAGGCGATCCACGAATCCATCGTGCCGAACAGCGCTTCGCCGGCTTGCGCTTTCGCGCGCGCGCCGGGAATGGTCTCGAAGAGCCAGAGCAGCTTGAGGCTGGAGAAATAGGTGGAGAGCGGCAGGCCCGTCTTCGCGCGCAAGCGATCCTTGCCGCCCTGCGCGGAAAAGCGCGCGACCAGCGCATCGGTGCGCGTGTCCATCCAGACGATGGCGTTGTGCAGCGGCGCGCCCGTGCGGCGATCCCACAGCAGAGTCGTCTCGCGCTGATTGGTGAGGCCGACGCAGGCGAGATCGGCCGGCGTCAGCCCCGCCTTCGCCAATGCGCCGGCGATGACGCTCTGCGTGTTGCGCCAGATTTCGGCCGCGTCATGCTCCACCCAGCCGGGACGCGGATAGATTTGCGCATGCTCGCGCTGGTCGAGCGCGACGATCTCGCCCTCATGATCGAAGAGGATGAAGCGCGAGCTCGTCGTGCCCTGGTCGATCGCGCCGACATATTTCGTCATGACCGTCTCCGCTTCTGTCCTTTCGTGTCGCGAAGACACGAGATGCGCTAAATGTTATGAGAGCGAAAACTCGAGGAACGGGTCCGAAATGACGAACCAGCCTACCGACGCATTCTTCGCCGCCTGGCGGACCTATCGCAAGATCGTCGACACGAATTACATGTTCCATCGCGAGATCGGCGAGCGCGTCGAGGAGATGCTGCGCACGGCCTTCGGCGACGAGGGTTTTTCCATTCTCGACCTCGGCTGCGGCGACGCCTCGGTCTTCGCGCCACGGCTCGCGCGGCTGAAGCCGAAGCGCTATGTCGGCGTCGATCTCTCCGAGACCGCGCTCGGCCTCGCCGCCGAGAATCTGAAAATTCTCGCCTGCACGGCGGAACTGCGCCGCGAGGATCTGCTCGCCGCGATCGGCGCCGGCGAGGAGCGCTTCGACGTCATTCATACGAGCTTCGCCGTGCATCATCTTTCGACCGAGCAGAAGGCCGAATTCTTCCGCCGCGCGGCCGCGCGCCTTTCGGAGCGCGGGCTGCTGCTGATGACCGATGTGATGCGCGAGGAGGACGAAACGCTGCCCCTCTATCACGCCCATTATGTGGAATGGCTGCGCCGCGACTGGAGCGAGCTGACGCTCGAGGAGCGCGAGACGACCTGCGCGCATCTCGTCGAGAACGATATGCCGGAGAGCTTCTCCATCCTGCAGACGCAGGCGCGCGCGGCGGGCCTCGAGGCGGCGCCGATCGCCGCCTTTCGCTGGCACAAGGTGGTGCGCTTCACGCCCCGCGCGGGGTGAGCGCGCGCGTCAGCCTCTCCGTCTGCGCGGCGTCGAAATGCAGGCCGAGCTTGGAGCGCCGCCACAGCACATCCTCGGCCGTGCGCGCCCATTCCTGCGCGCGCAGATAATCGAGCTCGGCCTCGGTGAGGCCGCAGCCCAAATCCGCGCCGAGATCGGCGAGAGATTTCGCCGGCTCCAGAAAGCGCCACGCCCGCGTCCCATAGGCGCCGGCGAGACGGCGCGCGAGGCGGGGCTCTAGAAACGGCTTGGCGCGCGCCAGCTCCGCGACAAAGGCGTCGAAGCCGGCCGCGCCTATGTCGCCGCCGGGCAGAATGGCGCCTGCCGTCCAGGCCGCGCGCATATTCGGAAAGAAGGGCGCGAGCGTTTCCAGCGCATGCTCGGCGAGGCGGCGCGCGGTGGTGATCTTGCCGCCGAAGATCGACAGCGCCGGCGCCTCTCCCGCCAGCGCGTCGAGATCGAAAGCGTAATCGCGCGTGACGACGGAGGCCTCCAGCGCGCCATCGTCATAGAGCGGACGAAGGCCCGAATAGCTCCAGACGACGTCGCTGCGCGCGATCTTCTTCTCGAAGAAATGATTCACCGCCGCGATGAGGTAATCCGTCTCCTCCTCGCTGATCGCGACCGGCCCCGCCGCGTCGGGAAAAGGAATGTCGGTGGTGCCGACGAGGGTGAAATCCTCCTCGAAGGGAATGGCGAAGATGATGCGCTTGTCCGGCCGCTGCAGCATATAGGCCTGCGCGCCCTCATAGAGCTTGCGCGTGACGATATGCGAGCCTTTCACTAGCCGCACATGCTTGCGCGAGCTGAGGCCGAGACGATGCTCCAGCGTCTCAGAGACGAAAGGGCCGGAGGCGTTGACCAGCGCGCGGGCGCGGACCTCCTCGAGCTTGCCGTCGGCGCCGGCGACGCTGGCGATCCATTGCGCGCCGTCCCGCCGTGCGCCGACGAGCCGCGCGCCGACGCGAATTTGCGCGCGGCGCTCGAAAGCGTCCAGCGCCTCCAGCGCGACGAGGCGTGAATCGTCGACGCGGCAATCGTAATAGGAGAAGCCGAGGCGATGATCAGCGGTCAGCGGCGCGCCGAATCTCGAGCCGGCGAGCGCGACCGTCGAGGAGCCGGGGATGCGCTTTCGCCGCGCCAGATGATCGTAGAGCAGCAGCCCCAGCCGCACGAGCCAGGCCGGGCGGATCGCGCGCTCATGCGGCAGGATGAATTGCAGCGGGTGGATGATATGGGGCGCAGCGGCGAGCAGCAGCTCGCGCTCGGCCAAGGCCTCGTGAACGAGGCGGAACTCATACTGCTCGAGATAGCGCAGCCCGCCATGGACCAGCTTGGTGGAGGCGGAGGAGGTCGCCGCGGCGAGGTCCTTTTGCTCGAGCAAAAGGACGTTCAGCCCACGTCCGGCGGCGTCGCGCGCTATGGCGCAGCCATTGACGCCGCCGCCCACGATAAGGAGATCGAAGACCATTGCCGGCTCCCCCCGCGATTTTGCTCGCGAGGAGAGTAGAGCCGAGAGCTGAAAGATTCACCAGCGGCCCTCTCCCGCGGACGGGGAGGGTGAGGGAGGGGGCCTGCGGGGCTCCCTTCCCGTTCTTCCGTGGAATCGCTTACTCGGAGGCGCGTGAGCGCGGCGCGGAATGGTCCGGCCGGCGTGCGGCGGCCGGCTTGGCGCGGCGGCGCTGCTGCTGTTGCGGCGGACGCCCATGCTCTGCGGGCTTGCCCGGATGGCGCGCGGCGCGGCCCGGCTCCTGATGCGTGCGGCGATGCTCGTGCGGACGGCGCGGCGAGTCGCTCTCGGCCGGGGCGGCGCCCGGCGCGCTGCGGCGCTCGGTGATCGGCAGAGTCTGGCGCGTCACGCGCTCGATCTGCTTGAGCAGCGAGCGCTCGCTATTGTCGCACAGCGAGACGGCGGCGCCCGTCGCGCCGGCGCGCGCGGTGCGGCCGATGCGGTGGACATAGGCCTCGGGCGTTTCCGGCAGCTCGAAATTCACGACATGGGAGACGCCGTCGATATCGATGCCGCGCGCGGCGATATCGGTGGCCACCAGCGCGCGGGTGCGGCCGGAGCGGAAATCCTCGAGCGCGCGCTGCCGCTGATTCTGGCTCTTATTGCCGTGGATCGCCGAGGCGCCGACGCCATTCGCGTCGAGATGCTGCGCCACGCGATCGGCGCCGCGCTTGGTGCGCGTGAAGACGATGGCGCGCGAGAAGCCCGGATCGGCGAAAAGCTCCACCAGAACGTCCCGCTTGGCCGCGCCGTCCACCATGATCACCCGCTGGTCCACACGCTCGGCCGTCGTCGCCGCCGGCGTCACCTTCACGGTGATGGGGTCGCGCAGCATGTCGTCGGCGAGCGAGGCGATCTCCTTCGGCATGGTGGCCGAGAAGAAGAGATTCTGCCGGTCCTTGGGCAGGCGCGAGACGATCTTGCGAATGGGGACGATGAAGCCGAGGTCGAGCATATGATCGGCCTCGTCCAGCACGATCGTCCGCGTCGACTCGAGCCGCAGATGATTGGAGGAGACATGATCGAGCAGGCGGCCGGGCGTCGCGACGAGAACGTCGAGCCCGCCGGCGAGCATGCGGATCTGCGGGCCATGGGCCACGCCGCCGACGATGACGCCGATGCTGATGCGGGCGAATTGCGCATAGGCGCGGAAGCTGTCGGCGATCTGCGCGGCCAGCTCGCGCGTCGGGGCGAGCACCAGAGTGCGCGTCGTGTTGGGGGCCGGGCGGCGGCGGTCCTCGAGCAGCCGTTGCAGGATCGGCAGAGCGAAGGCGGCGGTCTTGCCGGTGCCGGTCTGCGCGATGCCGAGCAGGTCGCGGCCTTGGAGGAGAGCGGGAATCGCCTGAGCCTGAATCGGCGTGGGCGTCGCATAATTTTCCTGCGCGAGCGCGCGCAGAATGACCTCGGCGAAGCCGAGATCGGCGAAATTGGTCACTGCGTAACTTTCGAAATAGGCCGCATGTGCGCGAGAATGTCTCCCGTGCGAGGCCATGCAGCGATGGATGGGAGACCTGCCCCGCGTATCGGGCCGTCATCGTGATGAGGACCCGCTCTACGGCTCCGATCCCCTGTGGGAAGCGATCCACGCGGCCGGAACGAGTCACGCTGCATTGCAGCAATAACGTAGGTAAAGAGAATTCAAGGCTCTGTCAATCGGCAATTGCGCCGTTTGCGTCATTGCCGCGGTTTGGCCGCGCTCGGCGGGCGGGGCCGCGGGCTATGCTTCGCGCGTTCGCCGCCATATAGAACGTAAGGATATTCCGAACCCTCGAAGGCCGCGATCATGCTCGAAGCCCTCCGCGCTTTTCTCGATGAGGTCGCCGCGCCGGCGCGCCCACGGCCGCTGGAGGCGTCCGATTATCGGCTCGCCGCGGTCGCGCTTCTGGTGCATCTCGCCTCCATAGACGGGGAGTTCGACGACGGCGAGCGGGCGCTGCTGCTTAAGCTCGTCGAGAGCCGCTTCGGCCTCGACCACGCCGCCGCCCGCGCGCTGATCGAGGCCGCGGCGGAGAGCGAGCGCGAGGCCGTCGATCTCTACCGTTTCACCCAGGTGCTGAAGCGCCGGCTCGACGAGGACGGCCGCCGCGTCGTCATCGGCATGTTGTGGGAAATGGCCTATGCCGATGGCGAGGTCCATGAATTCGAGGAGAATGTGATCTGGCGCGTCGCCGAGCTGCTCGGCGTCTCCACGCGCGATCGCGTCGCGCTCCGTCAGGCTGCGAAGGACGCGGATAAGCCGGTTCCGCCCGGCCCCTGGGGAGGCTGAAGACATGAGCGACGCCGCGACCACCACCATCGTCACCGGAGCCTCGGACGGCATCGGCCTGGAGCTGGCCAAGCTCTTCGCCCGCAAGGGCCATCATGTCACCCTGGTCGCCCGCCGCCGCGAGCGGCTGGAGGCTTTGGCCGGCGAGATCGAGGCGGCCGGCGCGCCGGAGCAGCCGCTGGTCGTCGATCTCGACCTCTGCGAGACGGGCGCCTGCGAGAGTCTGGCCGAAACTTTGAGCGCGGCCGGGCGCAAGCCCGAGATTCTCGTCAATAACGCCGGCTTCGGCCTCGTCGGCCGTGTGGCCGAGCTGGACGCCGCCGAGCAATTGGCGATCGTCGATCTCAATATTCGCGTGCTGACGGCGCTGACCTTGCGCTTCCTGCCCTCGGTCATAGAGACGCGCGGCGGAATCTTGAATGTCGCCTCCGTGGCCTCCTTCATGCCGGGGCCGGGCTTCGCCGTCTATTACGCCAGCAAGGCCTATGTCCGCTCCTTCAGCGAGGCCTTGGCCGAGGAGCTGAAGCCGCATGGGGTGCGCGTCACCGCGCTCTGTCCCGGTCCGGTGCAGACCGGTTTTCAGGCCCGCGCCGGCTTCGACTATAAAGGCGAGATGAAAGCGGTGAAGCCCGCGCTATTGCCGGCCGAGGAGGTCGCGCGGCAGGGCTATGAGGCGCTGTTCTCCGGCCGGCGCGTGGTGGTGCCGGGCTTGGTGAACAAATTCTTCGTCGCGGCGGGACGTGCGGCGCCGCGCGCGATTCTTCTGCCCCTGCTGGCCAAGGCGCAGCAGGCGCGCTGAAGATTGTCATCGTTGAAACGCCGCGAGCCCGACGGCGCTTTCGCGCGTCGGGCTCGCAAATTCCTGCCGGCTGAAAAGATCAGGCTTCCTGAGCCTTGACCTTCAGCACCTGCCGGCCGCGATAAATGCCGGTCTTGAGGTCGATGTGATGCGGACGGCGCAGCTCGCCCGAATCCTTGTCCTCGACATAGGTCGGCGCCTTGATCGCGTCGGCGGAGCGGCGGAACCCGCGCTTCATCGGGGAGGTTTTTCGCTTCGGAACGGCCATTTGTCTCGATCTCCAACTCCCCGCATCGGGGGCGGGGTGAAAACTCGTGCGGGCCGCATACACCAAATCCGCGTGCATGGCTAGCCTGGACCGGACTCCGCTTCGCCTCGCTCACGGCGACGATAGCGCTTCGCCGATCCGATCCGTGAGATTTTTCTCGATTGCGGCGAGGTCCGGCTCGTGATCGGCGTGGCGGAGCAGGAACAGCGACCGTCGCCCCGGAGCCTGCTCGAAAAAATCCTTCAGCAGGAGCTGAACATGGCGCTCGAGATGTCGGTCGCGAACGAGGCCTTCCTTCAAAAACAGCTGCTCCCACCAGCGTGGGCTCGCCCACACCAGATGACCGTGCATCGGCCATCCCTTGGCGTCGCAGTCCATGTGACGCCAGAAGGATTCGGCGCCGGCCTGTCGCCACTCCGGCAAATAGGGATCGAAGGCGAGGCCGAAGATATCGTCACTTCCGATCATCGGCGAATTGATCAGCGCGAAGCCTTCGGGGGCGACGATCTCGCGGATGCGGCGAACATATTTCGGCAGCTCGATCGGGTTCAGATGTTCCAGAATATCCATGCCGACGAAAACATCGAAGGCTCGATCGAAGGCGATGTCCAGAAGGTCGCCATATCTCAGCTTCCGCAGCACATTGGGGAAAGCGAGGATGAAGGCGATATGGCTGAGCTCGACGCCGCACACATCGACGCCGCGATCCGCGAGCACGCTGAGAACCGGACCGCTGAAGCAGCCGAGCTCCAAGCAACTCCTCGCGCGGAGGCCCAGGGCGATCGCGGCGGTCACGCGCTTGTCGCGGTCGATCGTCGGCGACCAGACTCCGAGATGATCGTAATATCGATTTTCATCGATCATGCGCGCCATCCAGGCGAAATCTTCGTCTCGGGAGGCGTGGAAGATCGTCCGCTCCCCTTGCGAGCGGACATATTTGCGCGGAGCGACTTTGGTGAGGTCCGGAAGCTCGATCGCGCCGACCCGCAGGAGGCTGTGACGGGAGAGAAATTCTGGGCTGTCGGCCACTCCTCGCGCGATCGAGGCGAGCGACTCGCCATTGCGCATCGCCAGCATATAGCCGTTGAAGCCAATCTCGTCCGGCTCGCGGCCGAGCAGGCCAGAATAGAGCGCGCGGAGCGCTTCGCCGCGGGTCAAGGAGCCCTCGACGCTCGCATCGGCGTCCGATCCGGCAGCGGTCTCTCTCGACACGGCTGCGTCCTCGCTCGCCGCGCTCTGAGCTAGGCCGAAAAGTCTTTGATGAAAACTGACTTTTTGCCTATCTTCATCTGGATATACGGTCATTCTATCCATCCTGTATCAAATATGATTTTCAAATATTTCAATGTTGAAACGGATAGGCTCGCCGCTTGCGCGAAGCAAGACTCGAATTTGACGGATAGCCACGCGCCGCCCCGCTTGATCGTGTCGAGCTTCGGCTCCATATACCGCCCCGAGGCGCCGACTCCGGGCCTCGCAGATTCTTCGCAAGAGAAGCGCCGCGAGGGCTTCGTTATGGCACGACTGCCGACGCTGAATTCCCCCTTCCTCCTGGGGTTCGACGAGATTGAACGCGCGCTGGATCGCGTCACACGCTCGGGCTCCGATGGTTATCCGCCCTATAATATCGAGAGGTTGCCGGGCGGCGATTCCTGCCCGGATCGGCTGCGGCTGACGCTGGCGGTCGCCGGCTTCACGCGCGAGCAGCTGGAGATTTCGCTCGAGGAGAGCCAGCTCGTCATTCGCGGCAAGCAGGTGGACGATCGCGAGCGCCAGTTCCTGCATCGCGGCATAGCCGCGCGGCAGTTTCAGCGCGCCTTTCTGCTCGCCGAGGGGATGCAGGTGCTGGGCGCCGATCTCGTCAACGGGCTCTTGTCCATCGATCTGGCGCGGCCGGAGCCGGAGCGCGTCATTCGCAAGATCGAGATAGCGACGCCGGAGGAGCCGGCCAAATGAAAAGGGGCGCCTCGCGGCGCCCCTTCGTCTTCGCAGGTCTTTTCGAGAGAGACCTCGGGGGGATGGCTCAGCCGGTCGTCTGCTCTTCCTGCTCGCGCACGGTCATGGCGTTGCCGTGCCAGACGAAATCGTCGAAGAGGCAGGCGTCCACGAACATCACCGGCAGCAGAATGTCGCGCGTCAGCAGAGTGACAGGCGTGCGCCAGGAGAGCCGCCAGCCGGCGATGCGGGCGAGGAGGCACTCGGCGCCATAGAGCGCGGCGAGAATCGCGCCCGCCGTCAGCGCCACATTGGCGTCGAGCAGATGCGCCGCATAGGCGCCTGTGATGACCGGCATGAAGCTGCCATTCATGAATTCCGGCGCGAAATAGGCGGGGAAGGTGACGCGGCGCAGACGCGCCCAGCGCACATGGCGGGAGTAGACCTCATGCGCCGTGCGATGGCCGAGCGGCTGCTCGAAGGGCATGTCCACGAGCCGCACCTTCATCTTTTGCGCGCGGATGATCTTGGTGGAGGCGGCGTCCTCGGCGATCTCGGCGCCCAGAGCGCGAATGCCGCCGGCGCGCTCCAGCACCTCGCGACGCCACATCATATTCTTGCCCTGCGCGAAGCCGATGCCGACCGCCTCCGCGCCATATTGCCAGCGCGCCTGGAAGGTGTTGAGGAAGGCGCATTCCACTTCCGCCCAAAAGCCCTTGGGGCGAGAGCCGATCGGCATGGAGATGGAGAGCGCCGTGTCGTCGCGGAAGGCGGCGAGCATGGTCTGAATATAGTCCGGCGGCAGCAGAGCGTTGGAGTCGGCGAGCACGACCCAGGAATGGCGCGCGGCGTCCCAGCCCTTCACGCAATTGTTGAGCTTGGGATTGACGCTCACATAATCGTCGCCGACGAGCAGCCGAGCGGAAATATGCGGATGCGCGGCGATGAGCCGCTCGACCAGCGGAATCACCGGATCATTGGCGCATTGCACGCAGAACAGCGCCTCATAGCTCGGATAGTCGAGCGCGAAGGTGGAGCCGATCGTCTCCTCGCTGAAGGTCTCGAGCCCGCGCAGCGGCCGCACGATGCTCACCGGCGGCGCATGGGCGGGAACGCGCAAATTGCGGGGGCGGGCTTTGCAGCGAAAGGCGGCGATTGCGATGCTGGCGAGGTTGAGCGAGAGCAGCGTCGCGCAGAAGGCGGCGCACACATAGGCGATGATCATGCGTGTTCCCTGCCTGTCACTTTCGGGATTCGAGACGGGCGGCGGCCTGCGCCTGCGCCAGCGGGCGGCGACGGCTGCGCAGCCCCGGAGCGGGCCAGACCGATATTCCGCCTGACAAGGAGCTCAGCTCTTGGCAAAAGGGGGGCGGCGCGAGAATCTTGTCGCGTCGCGCGGTCCTCGCACTCTCCTCCTGCCGAAGTTTGCTCATGACCACTCCGATCGTTCGCTTCGCGCCCTCGCCGACCGGCCGCATCCATATCGGCAATGCGCGTCCGGCCCTGCTGAACTATTTGTACGCCCTCTCCCACCATGGAAGATTCGTGCTGCGATTCGATGACACCGATTTGGCCCGCTCGAGCGAGGAATTCGCGCAGGCGATCGAGGTCGATCTCGCCTGGCTCGGCGTGCGTCCGGATATGGTGGTGCGGCAGTCGCAGCGCGTCGCTCACTACGAGGCGGCGGCGGCGCGTCTCGAGGCGGCGGGCCTGCTCTATCCCTGCTACGAGACGCCGGAGGAATTGGAGAAGCGCCGCAAATTGCAGCAGGCGCGCGGCCTGCCGCCCGTCTATGACCGCGCCGCGCTGAAGCTTTCGGCGGAGGAGCGCGCGCGGCTCGCGGCGGAGGGGCGCAAGCCGCATTGGCGTTTCAAGCTGCCGGCCGGCGTCGTGGAATGGCGCGATCTCGTTCGCGGCGATTGCGCGATCGACTGCGCCACACTGTCCGATCCGGTGCTGCTGCGCGAGGACGGCAGCTTTCTCTACACGCTTCCTTCAGTGGTGGACGACATAGAGCTCGGAATCACCCATGTGATTCGCGGCGAGGATCATGTGACCAATACGGCGGTGCAGATTCGCCTGTTTCAGGCGCTGGCGCCGGAGCACGCGCATCCTGTTTTCGCGCATCACAATCTTCTCGTTGGCGGCGCGGGCGAGGCGCTCTCCAAGCGCACCGGCTCGCTCGCCATCGCCTCGCTGCGCGAGGAGGGCTATGAGGCGCTCGCCGTGGCGGCGCTGGCCGTGCTCACCGGCTCGTCGGACAGCGTCCATGCGGTGCGCTCGCTCGGCGATCTCGCCAAGTCCTTCGATCTCGCGCATCTCTCGCGCAACGCAGCGCGTTTCGATCCCGCCGATCTCGGCCCGCTCACCCATCGCACGCTGGCGATATTGGAATATGACGACGTGCGCGAGCGCTTAGAGGCGCATGACATCGTCGGCTTCAAGGCCGAGCCCTTCTGGCGCGCCGTGCGGGGGAATGTGACGAGCTTCGCCGATGTGCTGGACTGGTGGCGCGTCGTCGAGGGCGAGATCGAGCCGATCCGCGAGGATGCGGAATTTTTGGCGCAGGCGCAGGCGCTGCTGCCCGCCGAGCCGTGGGACGAGACCACATGGTCGGCCTGGACCAGCGCCGTCAAGGCGGGCACGGGCCGCAAGGGCAAGGCGCTGTTTCATCCATTGCGCGTCGCGCTGACCGGCGCGGAGAATGGGCCGGAACTGTCGCTGCTGCTGCCGCTGATCGGCCATGCGCGGGCGGTGGCGCGACTCTCGGGGGCGTGAGGGCGCGCGCCCTCAGAAACACCGCACCTGCGCTTCCGCCTGGGCGCGGCGCAGCTCCTCCAGCGCCTCCTTGGCGAGGCGCGAGTTGCGGAACAGCGAGCCGATCTGCCCCGCTTGCTGATCCATGCTGGCGACAGTCTCGGCCGAGACATAGCGCTCATAGGGCAATATGGAGGCGACGATGTCGATGGAGCAGGAGCATTGCTCCAGCGCCTGCCGCGAATCGCCATTGGCCTTCATGCAGCCGAACACATAATCCGCCCGCGCCGAGGTCGGATAATCATTGAGATCGGCGGCGCGCGCGGGAATCGTGGCGGCGAGGGCGAAGAGACAAACGGCGGCGGCTCGGAGCATAGGGTCGATCCTGCGATGGGCGACGGCCCCGTTGGCCTAGCGCAAGCGCATGGCGAATCGCAAGCGCGCTAACGCTTGACAAAAATAAATAGGAGTCCTAATAAAAATCCATGACGCTCTTCGACGCCATCACCACGCCTTTGCCGCGCCGCCTGCGCGAGGGGCTCGACCGAATCGCCGCCGCCATGCGCGCCGATGAATGGGGCGTCGCCGAGGAGGCCGGGCTCACCCCCACGCAATTGCATGCGCTCACCTTCATCGCCGGCCGCGGCGAGGCGGGGCTGCGCCTACGCGCAGTGGCGGAGCATTTGGGCGTCACTCAGCCCACCGCGACCGACTCCATCGCCGCGCTCACGCGCAAGGGCCTGGTCACCAAGCTCGCCGATCCCACCGACAAGCGCGCCATCGCTATTCGCGTGACGCCGGCCGGCTGCGATGTCGTTCGCGCCATCGGCCTCGCCATGACCTCCGCCGAAAGCGCGCTGGAGACGCTGACGCCGCAAGAGCAGCAGACGCTGCTCGATCTGGTCATCAAGACGATCCGCGCCTTGCAGCAGGCCAAGGCTATTCCGCCGCAGCGGCTCTGTGTCAGCTGCCGCCACTTCCGCCCGCACGCTCATGCGGACGCCGAGCTTCCGCATCATTGCGCGCTGGTCGACGCGGCTTTCGGCGGCCGTCATTTGCGATTGGATTGCCCGGAGCACGATCCCGCGCCGCCCGCGGCGAGCGAGGAGGCTTGGAGCCTCTTCGCGCATCGCGACGCGCAGCAGGCCGGAGCCTGAGATGCGCAAATCTTCGAGCCGCTCGGGGCTCTGGCGCCGCCGGCTCAAGCCCGCGGCAGGTTCGCAGCAGAATGGCGCGCCGCTCCGAGAGGGCGCGCCGCAGGCAGAAGAGAGGAGGACCAAGGCCATGGCGACGAAAGCGACTTTCTATCACGCCGGATGCCCGGTTTGCGCGGATGCGGAGACCGCCTTCGCCAAAGCGCTCGACCCCAAAGTCTTCGACGTCGAGATCGTGCATCTCGGCGAGGACAAGACGCGGCTCGGCGAGGCCGAGGCCGCCGGCGTCAAATCCGTGCCCGCCTTCGTCATCGACGGGCGCGCCTATCACATTAATTTCGGCGCCGATCTCTCCGCGCTGAAATAGACCACCGACGACCCCCCGCCGTTGTCACTTCGGCGACTCCGAACTGCCTCGCCGAGCAATGCTCGCGCGAGGCCTTTTTTCAGCGAACTCTGTCCATGAACCCTGTGATCGAGACTCTATTCGCGGCGCCGGCGCTCATCTCTCTGGGTCCGCGTGCGGCGCCGAGCGGAATCGCCAAAAGCGCGGCGACGCCGCCATGGCGCATATTGAGCGACGGTCTCTGCGGCGATTGTCAGGGGGATTTGCGCCACCATGGCGGGCCGGAGAAGGCGCTGCATCACTATCCGCGCGATCATTACGACGCCTGGGCGAAGGAGGAGCCGGAACTCGCCGAAGCGCTCGCGGCGCCGCCGGCTTTCGGCGAGAACATCTCGACTCTGGGCGTGACCGAGCGCGACGTCTGTATCGGCGACATCTTCGCATTCGGCTCGGCGCTGCTGCAGGTGAGCCAGGGCCGCCAGCCCTGCTGGAAGCTGAATGTGCGTTTCGCGCGGACGGATATGGCGCGGCGCGTTCAGACGAGCGGCCGCACCGGCTGGTATTACCGCGTGCTGCGCGAGGGCGTCGCCGAGCCGGGCGCGTCTCTCCAGCGCGTGGAGCGGTCGCTGCCCGATTGGCCTTTGTCGCGGCTCAATGACTTGCTCTATCTGCGCATGCTCGATCGCGATGCGCTGGCGCAAATGGCGGAGCTGGCGCCGCTCGCGCGCAATTGGCGAGAGCTGGCCGCGCGCCGTCTCGCGTGTGGCGCGGTGGAGGACTGGTCCACGCGCCTCGAAGGCGCGTGAGAGCCTTTCGCGGTTCTGAACGCAGGCGGCGCGTCAGGCCGGCAGCAGGCCCTTGCGCAAATTCTCGCCCGCGAGCGTGATGATGCGGCCGACGGCGGCGGGATCGGCGAGCCACGCCTCTATGCGCGGATGGGTGAGCTGCGCCGGCGTGCTGCGGCGATAGACCTTGTAACATTCGGACAGAAAATATTTCAGCGACACGAATTCGCCGACCTCGCTCGAGAGATGATAATTCTCGAGCTTGAAGGTGTAGCTGCCCTGCACGCCGAAATATTCGCCGATCGGCGGATAGATGGGGAATATCTCCGCGCGGCCGAGATCGTCGATCGCGTAATAGTCGCCATTGACGGGCGCCGGAGTCGGCAGGCCGGCATGGGCGAAAAATTTCTTGGCGAGATCGAAGAGCACGAATGGCCGCGGATGCACCAGCGAATACATGAACACGCCGCGGCGCGACCAATTGGCGATCTCGCCGGAGAGATCCATGCCGTATTTGCTCTTGCCGGTCTCGACCAGCTCGTTCACGGCGTCGTTCCAGACGTCGAAATAGCCGAGCGCCTCGAACACATTGCGATTGAACAGCGCATGGGCCTCCTCCACCGAGAGGCCGCGGCGAAAGGCGAAGACGGCGAGCGCCGAATGATAGGGGCCGACGGGGCCGAGGGTCGGCGCATGGCCGCGCGTCGCGTCGAGCAGATAGACGAGATCGGGATGGAAGGCGGAGAAGGTGATCGCCGGGATCATGATCACCTTGTCCAGCAGCTCGCATAGCTCCGCCGAGCCGCCGCCGCGCACATGCCCATGCAGAAACTCGTGGCTGAACACATAGTCATAGGTGGCGAGCGTCTTGGCGAGCAGCTTGATGTCGGCGCGCGTCTTGGCGATCGCCGAGAAATGCGAGACGCGCGCGGAAGGGTCGAGCAGCTTCATCGCATAGGCCAGACCGAAAGCCTGGCAATTGCCGATGACGGCGATGCGCGGCCCGGTGAGGCGTGGCCCTTTCGAATAGAAGGGCGCGAGCCGCGGCTCGACGAGATGATTGTACCAGGAGCGGATGATCTGCCGGTCGATCTGAGACAACATGCGCGCGTTATGCCATTTCGTCGCGGCCCGAAATCGAAGTCGGCGCCGAAGGATGACAAGCGCCCGGTCGCCGTTTATGCTCCCGGCCGCATCGATGAGGCCGCCGCATTCATCCCATTCCGGCGCGCTGTTCTCGCCTTTGTGAGGGCGGACCGCGCGTCTTAGATGAACCCGACTCGACGAGCCATACGGCCGGCGGCTTTCCAGGAGACCGACAATTGGCGGAACATCCCTATAGCTCCCTACCCGACCATCGCTTCTGGCGCAAGGCGGTGACGCAGACGCCGCCCTTCGCGATCGACCCCATTCTCTCCACGCCGTTCAAAATCTCGCTGAAAGACAGAGTGGCGACCGGCGGGAGTTGTTTCGCGCAAGAAATAGCCCAGAAACTAAAGGCCAGCGGGTACCACTATTATCTCGCCGAGCAGCCGCCGGAGGGCATGTCCGCCGCCGAGGCGGAGCGGCGCAATTATTCGATGTACTCCTGCCGCTACGGCAATCTCTACACCACGACGGCGCTGCTCCAGCTGTTCGACCGCGCCTATGGGAAGTTCCAGCCAGAGCTCGTGCATTGGGTGCGGCAGGAGGACGGCCGCATCGTCGATCCTTTCCGCCCGAGCATAGAGCCGGACGGCTATGACACGATCGAGGACATGCTGGCCGAGCGCGAGCGGCATTTTGCCGCCGTGCGCAAAATGTTCGAGACGCTGGACGTCTTCGTCTTCACCTTCGGCCATACCGAATCCTGGCGCTGCCGCAGCGATGGCGCAGTGCTGCAGCAGGCGCCCGGCGTCGCCGGCGGCGTGTGGGATCCGTCCGTCTTCGCCTTCCACAATATGACCGTCTCGGAAGTGGTGCGCGACTTCCTCGCCTCCGTCGATCGCATTCGTTCCGTCAATGCGAATGCGCGCATCATTCTCACGGTCTCGCCGGTCGGCATCATCGCCACTTACGAGGATCGCCATGTGCTCGAGGCCAATTCGGCGATCAAGGCGATTTTGCGCGCGGCGGCGGACGAGGTGGTGCGCGCGCGGCCCAATATCGCTTATTTCCCCTCCTATGACGTCGCGACGGCGCCGCCCAATGTCGCGCGTTTCTATCGGGAGGATGTGCGGCGCATAAATCCCTTCGGCATCAGCCAGACGATGCGCCTCTTCTTCGACCATTTCACCGAGCGCGAGACGCAAACGGCCAAGATCGAGCCGCTGAAATTCGACGTGGCGGCGGAGGCGGAGAGCAATTCCCGCATCGTCTGCGACGAAGAGGCGATCGAAACCGCGTGACCTCGGCGCGTTTCCCGCCGCATTGGCGGGAAACGCGATCTTCGTTTCCCGAAACTAGAGCTTATATATCCTCTGTCGCAGTTCGAACGGAGGATCGCCTCATGGTCACGGGCTCGCTCGCGCTCGCCGTCGCCGGCGCTTTCACGGGGGCGTCTCTCTACGTCAATTTCGTCGAGCAGCCCGCGCGGCTGAAGCTCGACGACAAATCGCTCATGAAGGAGTGGGAGACGTCCGATCATCGCGGCTTCGCCTTGCTCGCCGGCCTCTCGCTCCTCTCGGCCGTTCTCGGCTTCATCGACTATAAGACTTCCGACGATGCGCGCTGGCTCGCCGGCGCCGCGGTGATCGTCGCCGCCTGGCCTTTCATGTTCTATGCGGTCTCGCCGCTCGACAACCGCATTCTCGCCTTGATCTCGGCCGAGGACGGCGCCGACGCGCGCAAGTCGATCGAGCTGTGGGGCAAGGTTCAGCTCGCGCTCACAGCGCTCGGCGCGCTCGCGGTCGCGCTCTTCGTCTTCGCCAACGGCTGAGGCGTCGCGGCCGAAGATTCGACATCATGCTCGTCGATCCTCCCTCTCCAACAGAAGGAGGATCGACATGACACGCTCTTTCGCCCTCGCGCTTCTCGCGCCTTCGGCGCTGCTGGCCGCGGCCGCTCTGGCGTGCGGTCCTGCGGCCGGCGCCTCGTCCAATGATCCGCGCGGCGTCTGGCTGCGGCCGGAAGGCGGCGTGCGGTTCAGCTTCTATGATTGCGAGAACGGCAAGCTGTGCGCCAAGGTTGTCGCCGCGCAAAACGCCGAGGATCGCTCCTCCATAGGCGCGGTGATTCTTCGTGGCGCCACGCAGACCGGCCCCAATCATTGGGCCGGCCAGATCTTCAATGTCGAGGACGGCAAGACCTATGACGGCTTCGTCACTGTCGACAGCCCGACGCGATTGACGCTGAAAGGTTGCCTCTGGGGCATGTTGTGCAGCGGCGAGACATGGACGCGCGTTTCCGCTCCACCCGCCGCCCATGCGATGGTCGATGATGATCTGAGATAGGCGCCTCTCACGCGGAGCGATCACATCTCGTTGGAATAGACGCGGATCGATCGGATCTCGAAACGCGCCGGCAGCGCGCTTCTGTCGATCTGTCCGCCCCAGGAGCCGCCGAGCGCGAGATTGATGCGAATGCGCATCGGCATGCGCAGCGGATCGTCCGGGCCGCGCGGCGCGACGGAGAGCACCTGCCGGCCGTCTATGGAGACGGCGATGGCCTCCGCGCTCCAATCCAGCCGATAGACATGCCATTGCGAGGACAGAGTCGGCACATTGGTTTCGGCCGACCAATTGGTCAGCTCGTCCAGCGTCGGACCGGCATGGGCGCTGGTGAAGACGATGTTCGGATGCTTGCCGACCGCTTCCACTATATCGATCTCGCGATAGGGCGGGCCGTCGTCGCCGCCGAGCATCCAGATCGCCGGCCATGTGCCCGCGCCTTTCGGCGCGCGCGCGACCACCTCAACGGCGCCATAGCGCATCGAAAAGCGTGAGAAAATGCTGCCGGATGTGTATTCCGAAGTGAGCGTCGAGCGTGTCCAATCCTTGGAGGCGCCATCGTAGCGGGCGTTCAGCACGCCTTCCGCGCGGCCTTCCAGCGCCAGCGCGCCATTGGCGACGAAGACATTCTCGGGGCGATAATATTGCGCCTCGTGATTGCGGATGAAGCCGATCTCATAGGACCAGAAATTTTGATCGAGCCCGCCGGCGCGCGAGAAATCCTCCTCATGGACGAGACGCGGGGGCGCGCGTTTCGGCTCGGCGGCGAGGCTTCGCTCGGCGAAGGCGATCGTGGCGACGCCGAGCGCGCAGAGCAGCAGCGCGGCCATGCGCCGGCCGGCGCGCGTCGTGACGAAATCGAAGGACGGCGCGGCCTCGCGCGCATCGGCGCGACGCAGCAGGCGGCGACGCAGAACGGCGAGCAAAGGCTTCTCGATGAGGAGATGCACGACGACGCCCGCGGCGATGGAGAGCGTCAGCGTCGCAATGACGGCGATGACGCCGACGACCGGCCGCTCGACCGGCAGATGCAGCGCGCGCGTGGCGACGCGCGCCAGAGTCAGCACGATCGGATGCGCGAGATAGATGGAATAGGAGGCGTCGCCGAGCAGCATCAGCAGGGAGGAGCGCCCGAGCTTGCCGTGCGCTTCCGTCGCCAGCAGGCCCAGCAGCAGCCCGGCCGAGGCGAGACCCACCGTCTGCACGCGGGCGACATCATCCGCATCGAACATGGCGACGATGACGAAGAGGCCGCCGACGATGAGCGCCGCCGCCGTGGGCAGCGAGATCTTCGCTATGTTTCCGCTCACATAGAGATAGCCGACCGCGGCGCCGATGACGAATTCGAGCGCCATCGGATTGCAATAGATGTGCAGGAACGGATCGCGGGGCAGAAAGGCGAGATAGAAGGCCGTGGCCAGCGAGAAGAAGCCGGCGAGAATCGCCAGCCGCAGGCGCGGCGAGGGTATGACGAGCAGCGCCGCGAACACGAGATAGAAATAAATCTCGTAGTTCAGCGTCCAGCCCAGCTTGAAGAAGGGCGTGTAATTGCTCTCCAGCGGATTGAAATGCGGAATGAACAGCAGCGACAGCGCGACATGATCGAAGGTCACGAGATTATGCAGCATGGCCGTCGGCCAAGCCACGCAGACGGCGAGTATGGCGAGGGTGAAGATCCAATAGAGCGGCGCAACGCGAATGATGCGGCGCGCCAGAAACGCGCGCGGCGCGATCGGCCGCTCCGTGGTGACGACCATCATGATGAAGCCGCTGATGACGAAGAAGAGATCGACTCCGCCGGCGCCGAAGGCGCGCGGCGTCGGCCAATAGAATTGCTCGGTGTAGACGCCCGTATGAATGAAGACGACGAGGATCGCCGCGGCCGCCCGCAAATATTGGACGGCGCGGATTTCCGCGGTTCCGTTCACGCTGCTGCCGGACAACGCCGCTCCTTTCGAGACAATTCGACGCCGCGGCCGCGGGGGCCACGGATATGCTGTGCCAATCGGGGACGCTCCCGATAGCTCGCGAGATCGGTTGAAGGAAACATGCCAATCGGCCCCGCAGGCGATCGGCTTTTCGCGGGCTTTTAACGGCTGGCTTGGGCGGCGGCGCTTTCGGCGGCGGCGCGCGCGGTCTCGGCCGTGAGCGGGCCGATGAGGATGAAGGCGAAGCCGGCGGCGCGCCATTCCACCGCGGCGAGGCCGGGCAAGGTCTTGGGCGGAGCCGAGGGACGCTCGCCGCCGGCGCGCTCGAAATAGAGCGCCGCGCGGGCTCCGGCGGCGGACTGATAGATCAGCAGCCCCGCCGGCGAGATCACGCCCGGAACGAGCCTGCCGCCGATGAACTCGAGGCCCACATCGGCGAGGTCCGGCAGGCGGCCGAAGCCGGCGCGCTCGCCGAGCCAGGTCGCGAGCTCGGCCTTGCGATCGGCGCCGATCTCCACCGGCCGCGAATCCTGCGCGAAGGTCAGATAGGCGAGCTGGGCGTGGGCGACGAGCCCCGGCGGCTCGATCATGGCCCGTTGCGGGGCGGAGGGCGGCGAGGCGGGGCCGGTGAAGGCCAGCAGCGCCGCTCCCGCCACCACCGCGCCGGCGAGCAGCGTCAGCAGCGACATGATGATCGCCGGCCGGCGCGGCGGCCGGCGGCTGGTGTCTGAGCGTCGCATGGCGCGCAGCGAGGCGCCCTTGCTGGGGCTGAAGCGCGCCCAATTGACGCCGGAGCCGAAGCTGCGCGTTAGGCTCGTCACCGAGGCCGTCCGCAGCCCGGCGGGCACGGGCTCCTTCACCGTCTGGGCGAAGGCCGCGCGCAGCGCCGCATTCTGCCGGCGCCAGCCCTCGACCAGCGCGGCGTCCTCGGCGTGATTGTGCAGATGGTCCTCTATGCGCCGGCGATTCTCGGCGTCGAGCTCGCCATCGACGAAAGCATGCAGATCGGACTCGTCGACATGCTCCCGGGGGCTCGTCATTTGCGGCCTGTTTATTTCACGACGCGCAGATGCGGACCCGGCCGGCGGCCGGCGTCGGCCCCCGGCGAGGGGTGGCGGTCCAGCGCGGTCAGCGCCGAGCGCGCGCGCATCAGCCGCATCAGCGCCACTGGCCGATCGGTGCGGGTGATGCGGGCGACCTCCTCGTAAGTAAAGCCCTCCAGCACCACGAGCAGAAGCGTCTCCCGCTCCTCGAAGGGGAGATCGGCCAAGCGATGCATGATCGCCGGTTGCCGCAGGGAGGGACGATGCGGCGCGGCGGAGCGCAGCCGACGTTGCGCGGCATGGGTCAAGGATGCGTAGAGATCGACGCGAAGGTCGAGAACGGCGCCGGTCGACTCGCGCCCGGCTTCGTTGGCCGTGGTCTGCAGCGCGGTGTGGACCAGCTCGTCGGCGAGATCATTGGCGGCGCCGGAAAGCAGCGCGCGTGCATAGCGGCGCAGGCCCGGCGTGAGCCTTTCCAAGGTCTCGTCGAAATCCTCCGCCTGTCCCATCGCTCGGCCCGTTTCGCGCGGTCCTCGACGCCTCGTCCGCGCGGCGCTGGTTCGGTTTCTTTCCCCACGGATATTATGCCAGTCCGGCGCGATTGACTATCTCCGCGCCCTGAGATTTATCTGTTTTTGTATGTCGGGCCGCGAGCGACGCCAAAGGCGTCTCCGCTCGGGCGCCCCGCCTCACGTCCCGAGCCCGCGCGCCCAAATGCGCGCGCTGAAGCGCCCGATGTGCGCGCGCTGAGCGCGCATGTTGCGCGTAGCCCTCCAACGGCGTTGCCGACAGGCGGCGGAACCCCGCCTCTCGATCGCAGATTTATGGACCATTGCTCCCATGTCGCAACCGGAACCGACGTCGAACGGCAATATTTTCAGCGGCGTTCTCGCAGGCAAGCGGGGCCTCGTGCTCGGCGTCGCCAATAATAAATCCATCGCCTGGGGCATAGCCAAGGCCGCGGCCGACGCCGGCGCGCAGCTCGCCCTCACCTTCCAGGTCGAGGCGCTGGAAAAGCGCGTGCGCCCGCTCGCGGCGGAGATCGGCGCGACCGTCGTCGGCCGCTGCGACGTCTCCGAGCCGGAGACGATCGACGCCGTCTTCGCCGAGGTCGAGAAGCTGTGGGGCAAGATCGATTTCGTCGTCCATTGTCTCGCCTTCTCGGACAAGGATCAGCTCGACGGCCGCTATGTCGACACGACGGCGGAGAATTTCACGCAGTCGCTGATGATCTCCTGCTTTTCCTTCACGGCCGTCGCACAGCGCGCCGAGAAGCTGATGAAGGACGGCGGCTCGCTGCTCACCCTCACCTATTACGGCGCCGAGAAATGGATGCCGCATTACAATGTGATGGGCGTCGCCAAGGCCGCGCTGGAGGCCTCCGTGCGCTATCTCGCCGCCGATCTCGGCGAGAAGAACATTCGCGTCAACGCCATTTCCGCCGGGCCGATCAAGACTTTGGCGGCCTCGGGCATCGGCGACTTCCGCTATATTCTGCGCTGGAACGAATATAACGCCCCGCTGCGCCGCGTGGTGACGATCGAGGAAGTGGGCGAGACGGCGGTCTATCTGCTCTCGCCCATGGCGCGCGGCGTCACCGGCGAGGTGCTGCATGTGGACGCCGGCTATCATGTCGTCGGCATGATGAATCCGGGCGCCGCTCCAAAAATGGCCTCGCTGCTGGCCCTGCTGCCGCAGCACACGACAGAGGCGAAATAAGAGGCTCCGCGGCCTCGATCCCGACGCGCGCAGAGCGCGTCGGGATTCGAATGTTTCAGCGGAACTTTACGGTGAGATCGGTGCCGACGGCGCCGGTCTCAGAGCTCGGGCCTTGATCGGAGATGATGATCGAGCCGCCGAGCCATAGGCGATCGGCGATCTGCTGGCGCACATCGTCCGAGAGCTCGAGACGGTCCAGCGCCTCGGCGGCGCTGGAGGCCGCGCCCAGCGGGGCGGCGCTGCGCTCCTCCACCAATCCTTTCTTCTTATGCGCGGCGCGCGCCTCGGCGATGCGCGGCGGCATGGACAGCACCGACCATTTCAGCGCGCCATTCTCGCCGGTCGCAGTCGCGATATAGAGATGCGAGCCCAGCGGGCGTTCCGGCTCGCGGATCGTCGCCGGCGCCTCGAAGATCGGCGTCAGCCCCTGGCGCACATAGATGCGCTGATTCTTCTTGCTCACCAGAATGGAGATCGGCGCGGCGCGCAATTGCGCGTCCTTCTCCGCCTTGGCGGCGGCGGCCGAGGCTTCCGCCGCCTCGCGGGAGCGGCGGCCCGCCTCCACGACTTCCGCGTCGCTGGCGTTATAGGCGGTCTTGGCGGCTTCGAGCCGGGCCTTGGCCTCGGTGAGGGCGGCGTCCGCTTTGGCCTTGGCGGCCTCGGCTGGGCTGGCGCCGTCATTGGTGGGCAGGTCCGGCTTGGCGGTCGCCACATCCTGACGCTTGGCGGCGGCGGCCTCGGCGGCCTTGGCGGCGGTCTCCGCCTTGGTCCGGGCGCTCGCCTCGGCCGCTTCGGCCGATCTCAGCTCGGCGGAGGCGCGGGCGGCCTCCTGCCGCTTGGCGTTGAGAGCGAGCGAGGCCTCCGTCGCCGCTTTGGAGGCGGCTGCGGCGTCGGCTGCGGATTTCGTCTTCAGCTGCTCGGCGTAGCGCCGCGGATTGAGCAGCGGCGCCGCGCCGGCGTCGGCGAAGCCGTCGCGCAGTCCGGCGTCGGCGAGCGTCGCGGCCGAGGCTTCCGTCGGCGAGCGCATCTTGGGCGCGGGCAAAGCGGGATGCGAGATTTCCGTGGGCGAAAGATCATAAGGCGCGATGACGACGCGCTCGCCGATGCGGGTCATGCCCCACAGCTTCTGCGCGAAGCCGCCCGGCAGGCGGATGCAGCCATGCGAGGCGGGATGGCCGGTCACATGGCCCGTATGCATGGCGACGCCGGACCAGGTGATGCGCTGCATGAAGGGCATGGGCGCGCCGGAATAGAGATTGGAGCGGTGGAAGCGCTCGCGCCCGAGAATGGTGAACATGCCTTCCGGCGTCGAATGGCCGGGCACGCCGGTGGAGACGACCGAGCGATCGACGAGGCCATTGTGATTATAGATGGAGATGTGCTGGCCGCTGAGCGACACCACCGCGAATAGCGGCCGCGCGAGGCTCACATTCTCGGCCGGCTTGGCCTCGGAGGAGGTTCCGCGCTTTGCACGCTTGCGCGGCGCCTTGGGGGCCTCTGCTTCGGGAGATTCGGCGGAATAGCCGAGTGCGGCTGCGGGCCGCGCCTCGAGGGCGAGAACCGAGGCGGCGACGCTTGCGGCGCAGGCCGCGGAAAAGGCGCGAAGGCAGACCCTGCGGCTGCGGGCTACAGCAGCGACTTCCGACATGACGCGAAAACTCCTGACACACACGAACACATTGCTCGAGCACATAACGCTCTGGTCCGAACTGGACAGAGCCTCGCCCTCGCCTGCATTGCTCTTATTGGTTAATGTCGGCTGAAATCTATGCGCTCGCGCACGTCGAGAAGAATTGCGGGGAATTTTCCCATTCGCCGCCATAATGCCTCGAGGCCGTTCGCCGCTTTTCGGCCGCGGCGCGCGCTCTCGCTTTTCGGCCGCCTATCTCTACCGAGAAGAATCAATCGGAGAGGAAGATGGCTGCGATGTCTTTTCGTCGTGCATTGGGGCGGCTCGCGCTAGCGCCGCTCGCTCTGGCTCTCGCGCTCGCGCCGGCGGGGGCCTGCACGAGCTTTCTCTTGAAGGCCGCCGATGGCGCGCGCGTCTATGGCCGCACGCTGGAGTTCGGCTTTCCGCTCGAATCGGAGGCGATCGTCATTCCGCGCAACTACGCCGCGCGGGCGACGGGGCCGGAAGGCAAGCCCGGCTGGGGGTGGAAATCCCGCTATGCGATCGCCGGGCTCAACGCCTTCGGCCTGCCGGTCGTCGTCGACGGCATGAATGAAAAAGGCCTCGCCGGCGGCATTCTCTATTTTCCGGGTTTCGCCGGCTACGCCGATCCCAAGACCGCCGATCCCGGCCATGCGCTGGCCCCTTGGGATTTCCTCACCTGGGCGCTGGGCAATTTCGCCAGTGTCGAGGAGCTGCGCGCGGCGCTGGACACGATCGCCATCGTCGATGTCGTGCAGCCGACCCTCGGAATCGTCCCGCCTTTTCATTACACGCTGCATGACGCCAGCGGCGCCTCTCTGGTCGTCGAGCCGATCGGCGGGCGGTTGAAAATCTACGAGAATCCGCTCGGCGTCGTCACCAACGCCCCCTCCTTCGATTGGCACCTCACCAATCTGCGCAATTATGTGAAGCTCTCGCCGGTGGATGCGCCGCCGCTGAAGATCGCGGGGGAGAGCTTCGCCCCGCTGGGCGCCGGCTCCGGCCTCATCGGCGTGCCGGGCGACCCCACCCCGCCGTCGCGATTCGTGCGCGCCGTGGGCATGACCCTCTCCGCCGAGCCGCAGAAGGACGCAGCCGGCACGGTGCGCCTCGCCGAGCACATCCTCAATAATTTCGACATTCCCATGGGCCTGGTGCGCGTCGCCCCGCAGGAGACCTCGCGCTTCGAGTTCACGCAATGGTCGTCGATCGCCGATCTCGCCGGCCGCGTCTATTATGTGAAGAGCTATGACAATCAGACCCTGCGCAGCATCGATCTCAACAGGTCGGAGCTCGAGGGCCGCAGCGTGCGGGCGGCCCCCTTGCGGCCCTCTTCCCGGGTCGCGCCTGTCGAATTTCCAAAACATTGAGGCGAAGCGCCTTGTCATGGGGGAGGGTTTTTGTTAGACGGGCCGCCTGCCGGCGCTTTGGTTTCGATCAGCGCCCCGGCGCGGTCGTGGCGGAATTGGTAGACGCGCTAGCTTGAGGTGCTAGTTGGGCAACCAGTGGAGGTTCGAGTCCTCTCGACCGCACCAAGCCTCTCGAAGTCGAGGCTCCTGACAGATCGGCTTTCGCCGCGGCCCAGCCTCGGGCGGCCTGCCGAAAGCCCTCCCCCGATCCGAAGTTCGCCTCGCGCGAGCCGTCGCTTGCCGCCGACCGAAGAGGGTAGGAGCGCGCGGCCGGCAAAAATTCGGACAATTCCTGTTTCTCGCTCGCTGCTAAGATAGAGTCTCTGGGCGTCGGCGTCGAAAGACGGCGGGCGCTCGAGCGGGCATGGAAACGAAAAATGTCGGGTCGCGGATTCGGTTTGGACAGATTGCTGAAATTATTCGAGCGCAAGGAGCGGACTTTCGATCGCTATGTCGACGCGCTCCCCTCGCATCAGAACGCCATAGACGCCATTCCCGGCTGGAGCACCGCATTCCCCGAGGCCTGCGCGGTGAAGGCCGGCATCGTGCCGACCTATTATGATTCGCGAATTTTCTGGGCCGTCGAATGTTTCGGCGCGCTCGAGGGCCGCGAGGTGCTGGAGCTCGGCCCGCTGGAGGCCGGCCACACCTATATGCTGGAGAATGCGGGCGCGGTGGTGGACGCCGTGGAGGCCAATCAGCTCGCTTTCATGCGCTGCCTCGTCGCCAAGGAGATCCTGCGGCTGCAGAAGGCGCGCTTCTGGCTCGGCGATTTCGTCAAATGGCTGGAGCAGACCGACAAGAGCTATGATCTCATCGTCGCCTCCGGCGTGCTCTATCATCAGCATGATCCGCTGCGGCTGCTGGAGCTGATCGCGCAGCGCGCCTCGGCCGTGTTCATCTGGACGCATGTCGTCTCGGACGCCATGCCGCTCTCCGATCCGCGGCGCAGCGTCATGGCGAAGGAGCCGGAAATCCTCTCCTTTCACGGCGTCGACGTGCGCGCCTATCCGCGCAGCTATGTGAAGGCGCAGGCCAATCCGGCCTTTTGCGGCGGCATGCGCGACGATCATCGCTGGCTGGACAGGGACGATCTTCTCGCCGCGCTGCGGGCGCTCGGCTTCGACGATATTCGGACCAATCACGACGATCCGGATCATTTCTTCGGGCCGGCCATATCGATCTTTGCGCGGAAGTCATCGTAGAGGGCGGGCCATCGGCCGGAGCGGGAAGGCGATATGAGAGTTATGCTGCTCGGCGGCTCCAACGCCGGGGTCTATTTCGGCTGGGCCGCCCAATTGCAGGGGCTCATGCCGGAGCATGAGATCACCAACCGCTTTCTCGGCGCCGTCGGCTCACTCTATGGCCTCGCGCGGCTCATCGAGGCGGAGCGGCGCGGCGAGGCGGCGCCCGATCTCGTCGTTTTCGAATATGCGCTCAACGACGTCATTCTGCTGGACGCCGGCTTCACCACCGCCGCGCTGGTTCACGATGCGCTGGCCAGCGTCGCGCAGCATTGCGCGGAGCGCGGAGTCCCCTTGCTGTTCCTGTGCCTGCGTCCGCGCCCGACGGGCGGACGGCGGGTCTCCGCCTGCGTGCGGCGCATCGACCGCATCTATCGCCGCATCGCGAAGGCGCATGGCGTGGCCCCCTGCGTGACGCCTGCGACGATCTTCGGCGAGGAGCGAGCCGAGCAATTCGTCGATCCGCATCATCTCACCGCGGAAGCCTCGGTGCGGTGCGCGAAGGTCGTGGCCGATCTCATTTCCGGCGGCGCCATTCCGGTTCCGCGGGCGAGCCGGCTTCACGCGCCCATTTTCGATTATGTCTCCGCGTCGCAGGCCGAGCCGCAGGGACGCTGCCGCAGAGTGGAGATCGCATCGACGGTCTTCTCCGGGAGCTTTCTGGAGATCGCCCGGCCGGGGGCCAGCCGCTGGCCCGGCCGCGGCCGTCTCGCCGGCCTGCTGCTGCGCTCGACCCATGAGAGCGGCGTCTATCGCATCACGGCGGGCGCGCGCGCTTTCGCCCGGACGGCGCAATCGAGCATGCGCGAGATCGTGCCCAATCTCATTCTCCTCCATTATTCGCGCAGGCGTCCGCGCGCCGATTTCGATCTCGAGATCGCCATGCCGGACGATGAGAGCGCCCTCGCCGCTCTGCCTCAGGAGAAAACGCTGCTGCCGGCCGAGCCGGGCGCGCCTTTCGCGGAGCAGAGGCTGCAGATCGCCGCCGTCATGTTCTGGAGCCCGTCTTTCTGGCGGCGCTGGCTGGCCCTGCTCTCGCTACGCTTTCGCCAGGAAAAGCGAAGCTTTCGCTAGAACAAGGCGCTCGAGGCGTTCGGCCAAGCCGCGACCACAATTGGGCGGCAGTGTCCGCCGCAACCGATGCGACAAACCAGAGGTTCCGCCATATCATGACCGACGAGACGAGCGATCATACGGTCGATCTGAGTGACCCTTCCGAATATGAGGACATCGTCTCTCAGCGCGCCATCGCCTTCTGCCACCTCGCCAAAGTCGCCGACTCCGTCCGCGACGAGCAGGTCAAGGAGCAGTGCCTCATCATGCTGCGCAAGCTCAACGCCAGCATAAGGGCGCCCTCGACCGCGGAGGTGCGATCGATCGATGGCGGCCAGCTCTGACGCCTCACCGACCGAGCCGGGACGCGATCGCCAGCTGCGCCTCGGCCAGCCGCGCGCCCAGCGCCCGCCGCCGCTCTGGCTCCGTCAGGGCGGACTCATAATCTTCGGCCGCGTCGCCGAGCGCAAAGGCGCCGATGGCGCGCGCCGCGCCCTTGAGCGTATGGGCGAGGTCCAGGCGCGCCTTGTCGGAGGCCGCCGCCGCCAGCCTGCCGTCGAACTCGCCCGCCTGGGCGAGGAACAGCGCCAGCAGCTCGGCTTCGAGCTCCGTGTCGCCCATCGTCTGGCGCGAGAGATACGCCCAATCGATCGCGTCGGGCGCGCCTTCGGTGTTTCCGCCATCCGTCATTCTACGTCTCCGATCGGCCCTTCGCGGAAAAGTCTCGCTTTTCCTGTGGATTGCGCCGAGAGCCTGCGCGTGGCCTCGGCGATTGCGCTCGCCGGGTCGAATCAGGCGTCGTATTCTTATTCGAATCAATCTTATGTAAGCATTGCTTCGGATTCGCGGCCAAGCTGCAGGTCGCCCCTTTTGCTCCGCTCCGGGCGGAGCGCCGAGCATCTTCCCCCAGTCGCGTTAACGACGATTTCGATTGGCGGTCCGCGCCCGTTTCATTTGCGGGCCGACGGCGGTAATATTTGGTTAATCTTTTCTGCTCGATGTGAACGGCGAAAAAGCGTGAGCGGCGTCATAAAGCGGAACTATGACCGCTCGGAGAGGTGACGATGGCGAAATCGGGCAAGCCCCAGGACGCGGCTATCGCTGCGCTGTCGGCGGTCGAAGAGGCGTTGAATCTGGGCTTGGAGCCCACCGCCGAGGCCGCGACGGAAGCTGGCGAGAAAGCCGCGTCGCCGGCCGAGGCGGGCGCCAAGCCCGCTGATAAGGCCGAGGGCAAGGGCCAGGCCAAGACGGCCCCCGGCTTCAACTTCAGCCTTCCCTCCTCGCGGCGCCAAGATGCGCGCGATGCGGCGCGGGATTCTGCGCGCCCCACGGAAGGCGCCGCGCCCGTGGCCGGCCGCTCGGCGGCCAAGCCGCAGGTGGCCCCCGCCGGCGCGCCGGCCAATGACGATCGCCAGACCGTCGGCGAGCTGCGCGCCGCGCTGCAGGTCCGTCCCAACACCGCCATTCTCGGCTACACTTTCCTGTCCATCGCCGCCTGGGCGGTGCTGTGGACTCTGTTCGTCTATTTCAATCAGGGCGAGATTCTCGACCACGAGAACGGCTCCTTCCTCGCGCCCAAGCCGGTGCTGACGCTGCTGGCGCTGCTCGCCCCCATCGTCTTCATCTTCGTGACCGGCGTGATGGCGCGCCGCGCGCATGAGATGAAGCAGGTCGCCAATTCCATGGCGGAAGTGGCGATAAGGCTGATCGAGCCGGAGGCCATCGCCACCGAGCAGATGGTGACGCTCTCGCAGGCCATTCGCCGCGAGGCCGCCTCAATGGGCGACGGCATAGAGCGCGCGCTGGCGCGGGCCAGCGAGCTCGAGATCATCGTGCGCACCGAGGTCTCCAATCTCGAGCGCTCCTATTCCGAGAATGAGCGCCGCATTCGCGTGCTCATCGACGAGCTGACGCGCGAGCGCGAGGCGATCCTCGTCAACGCCGACAACGCCCGCACGGCGCTGCTCGGCGCGCGCGAGTCGCTGTCGGCGGAGCTGCAGACCAGCTCCTCCCATCTCGCCGAGACGGTGAGCGAGGCCGGCGGCCGCGTGACCGCCGCGCTCGGCTCCAAGGGCGAGGAGATTCGTCTGGCGCTGGAGCGCGTCGGCGACGGCTTCAATTCCACGCTCTCGACGCGTGGCGAAGACATGGTGCAGCGTCTCTCCGTCGCCGGGGAGACGATCGCCGTCAGCCTCACTCTGGCCTCGGAGGAGGTCACGCGGCGCTTCTCCGACGGCATAGCCGAGGCGGATCGCAAGCTTCAGGAGCGCGGCGACGCGCTGGCGACCGATTTCGAATCGCGCGGCGCCTTCGTCGTCGATCGGCTCGATTCCATCGGCGGCCATCTCGTGCAGGCGGTAGGCGAGCGCGGCGAGAGCTTCGTCGATCGTCTCGCGGAAACCAGCGGCCGCGTCGATGACGCGATCGAGACGCATGGCGGCGCGATCGAGCGCTCGCTGCTCTCGGCTTCTGAAAATCTCGCGACGCAGCTCGCCGAGAAAGTGGCGGCGACCGAATCGGCCTTCCGCACCGCCGGCGACCGCCTCGCCGAGCTGCTCGAGGAAACGCGCGAGCGCGCCCGCACCGAGCTGGAGGCGCATGGCGGCGGCCTCAACGAGCGTTTCGCGCAGACGCTCGCCGAAAGCGCCAGCGCCTTCACCGAGCAGGCCGACGCTCTGCACGAGCGTTTCGCCGCCGTGGCCGGCGAGGCCGTCGCCGCCATCGCCTCGCATGGCGATCGCGTCACCGACACGCTCGCCGATCGTCTCGGGGCCTTCGAGGAGAATGTCGTCGTCCAGGGCGGCGAGATCGCCTCGCGTTTCGCTGAGCAGAGCGAGCGCATCGGCGCCGCGCTGACGCAGGGCGTCGCGGAATTCGAGCAGAGCGTCGCGCAGCGCAGCGCCGAAGCGACGGCGCGCCTCGCCGAAGAGGGCGCGCGTCTCGGCCAGACGGTGGCCGAAGGACTTGTCGCCTTCGAGGAGCGTGTGACCGGCCACAGCGACGAGGTCGCGGCGCGTCTCGTTCTGCATGGCGACGCCATCGGCTCGGCCGTGGCGGAAGGTCTCGCGGCCTTCGAGGAGCGCGTCACCGGCCGTAGCGACGAAGTGGCGATACGCCTGCTGATGCAAGGCGACGAGATCGGTTCGGCCGTGGCCGCCGGCCTCGCCTCTTTCGAGGAGCGCGTCGTGGGCGGCAGCGAGGCGGCGGCGGAGCGTCTTTCGGTCCAGGGCGAGACGATCGGCTCTGCGGTGGCCGCGGGTCTCGCAGCCTTCGAGGAACGCGTCACCGGCCACAGCGAGGAAGTCGCGGCGCGTCTGGTTCTCCATGGCGACGCCGTCGGCTCCGCCGTGGCGGAAGGTCTCGCGGCTTTCGAGGAGCGCGTCCTCGGCCACAGCGAGGAAGTGGCGACGCGTCTCGTCACCCATGGCGACGCGATCGGCTCCGCGGTGGCGGAAGGCCTCGCCGCTTTCGAGGACCGCGTCGCCGGTCGCAGCGAGGATGCGGCCGCGCGTCTTTCGACGCAGGGCGACGCCATCGGCGCCGCATTGGCGGCCAGCCTCGCGGCTTTCGAGGAGCGCGTCTCCGGCCAGAGCGAGGATGTCGCGGCGCGGCTCTCGGCGCATGGCGACGTCATCGGCTCGGCGGTCGCGGAAGGCCTCTCGGCCTTCGAGGAACGCGTCATCGGCCATAGCGAGGATGTCGCCACTCGTCTCGTCTCGCATGGCGACGCGATCGGCGCCGCCGTCACCGAGGGCCTCGCGGCCTTCGAGGAGCGCGTCGCGGGTCAGAGCGAGGATGTCGCGGCCCGGCTCGCGGCCCATGCCGACGCGGTCGGCGCGGCCGTCAATGACGGGCTCGCGGCTTTCGAGGAGCGTGTCGCCGGCCAGGGCGCCGCGGCCGCCGAGCGCCTCATCGAGGAAGGCGCGCGCATCGGCCTCTCCGTGTCGGAAGGCGTCGCCGCTTTCGAGGCGCGCGTGCTCGGCCACAGCGAGGTGGTCGCCGATCGTCTCGTCGCGCAGGGCGACGCGATCGGAACCGCGGTCTCCGAAGGCCTCGCGGCCTTCGAGGAGCGCGTGACCGGCCACAGCGCCGAGGTGACGGAACGTCTCGTCGCTCATGCGGAGCAGATCGGCTCCACGGTTTCCGGCAGTCTCGCCGTCTTCGAGGAGCGGGTCCTCGGCCAGAGCGAGCAGGCGGCCGAACGTCTCGTCGCCCATGGCGACGCGATCGGGGTCGCGGTCTCAGAGGGCCTCGCGGCCTTCGAGGCGCGCATACTCGGCCATGGCGAGGATGTGGCGCAGCGCCTCGTCGCCCATGGCGAAACGATCGGCGGCGTCGTCACCGATGGCCTCGCCAAATTCGAGACGCGCGTGCTCGGCCAGAGCGAGGAGGCCGCGGCGCGGCTCACCGCTCATGGCGACGCCCTCGGCCTCGCCGTGGCGGAAGGCATCGCCGCATTCGAGGATCGGCTTTCGCAGCAGCATGAGGCGACGCTGTCGAGCCTCGAGGAGCAGAGCGAGCGCGCCACGACGGCCGTCGCCGGAGGGCTCGAGGCCTTCCGCGAGGCGGTCGTGCAGCAGAGCGAGGAAACCGCCTCGCGCTTCCTGCAGCAGGGCGAGCGCGTCGGCCAGGCCATCGCCGAAGGGCTCGCATCCTTCGAGGAGCGCATCGCCGGCCGCAGCGACGAGACCGTCCTGCGTCTGGTCGAGCGCGGCGACGAGATCGGCGCCTATCTCTCCCAGGGCCTCGCGGCCTTCGAGGAGACGGTGGTGCGCCATGGCGACGAGGTGGCGACGCGCGTCACCGAGCATTCGGATCGCATCGCTTCCGTGCTCTCCGAGCGGCTCACCGCTTTCGAGGAGCAGGTGGTGCGGCAGAGCGGCGACGTCGTCGCCCGCGTCACCGAGCAGGCGGAATGGGTCGACGGCGTGCTGGTCAATCGGCTGGACGCGCTGGAGGAGGCGACCGCGCAAGTCTCCCGCACGCTCGAGGATACGCAGAGCCGCGCCGAGCAGGCCTTCACGGTCGGCGGCGCCGCGCTCGAGGCGGGCCTCGCCGCGAGCGTCGCCGATGTCGCCGCGACTCTCGCCGAGCAATCCGCCTCGCTGCAGGAGCGTTTCGCCCTCACCGCCAGCGAGGCGGCGCTCGCCATCGCCACGCAGGGCGAGCGCATCGAGGAAGCGCTCGCCGGCCGCATCGCCGCTTTCGAGGCCATGGCGCTCGATCAAGGCGGCGCGCTGGCCTCGGCGCTGGCGGCGGGCGGCGAAGGTCTCGCGCGCGACGTCGCCGAGCGCTTGGCGTCTCTCGACGAGACATTGCGCGGCCATTCCGCGCGTTTCGCAGCGCAGATCGACGAGCATTCGCAGCAGCTCGCGGCCGAGCTCACCGAGCGCCTCACGGCGGTCGATTCGGCCATTGTCGAGGAAGGCGCCGCGCTGGTCTCGGCCATCGCCGCCAATGGGGAAGGATTCACGCGCGAGATCGGCGATCAGCTCGCCGCTTTCGACGAGGCGCTGCGCAATCGCGGCGGCGAGCTCAGCGCGCAGATCGGCGAGCATTCGCAGCGGCTTTCGGCCGAGCTCTCCGAGCGGCTGGCGGCCGTCGATTCGACGATCGTCAACGAAGGCGCGGCGCTGGTCGCGGCCATCGCCGCCAATGGCGAAGGCTTCACCCGCGACATCGGCGAGCAGCTCGCGGCCTTCGACGAGGCGCTGCGCAATCGCGGCGACGAGCTCGGCGCCAAGATCGGCGAGCATTCCGAGCAGCTCGCGGCCGAGCTCACCCAGCGTCTGACGGCGGTCGATTCGGCCATCGTCAACGAGGGCGCGGCTCTGGTGGCGGCCATCGCCGCCAATGGCGAGGGCTTCAGCCGCGACGTCGGCGAGCAGCTCGCCGCCTTCGACGAGGCGCTGCGCAATCGCAGCAATCTCATGGCCGCGCAGATCGGCGAGCATTCCGATCAGCTCGCGGCCGCGCTCACCGAGCGGCTCGCGGCGGTCGATACGACGATCATCGACCAGGGCGGCGCGCTGGTCGCGGCTCTGGCGGCGAGCGGCGACGGCGTCGCCCGCGGCGTGGAGGAGCAGCTCGCCGCTTTCGACGAGCGCCTGCGCCATCACGGCGGCGAGCTCGCCACGCAGATCGGCGAGCGCTCGCAGCAGCTCGCCTCGGCGCTGGCCGAGGGGCTTTCGGCGGTGGATACGTCGATCGTCGATCGCGGCGGCGCGCTGGTCGCGGCGCTGGCGGCGAGCGGCGAGGGCGTCACGCGCGGCGTGGAGCAGCAGCTCGTGGCTTTCGACGAGCGGCTGCGCCATCAGGGCGGCCAGATCGCGGCGCAGATCGGCGAGCATTCGCAGCAGCTCGCGGCGACCTTGGCCGAGCGTCTGGCCGCGGTCGACGCCGCCATCGTCCAGGAGGGCGGGGCGCTGGCCGATCGTCTGGCGGAGCGCGCCGACGAGATCGCGGCGCGCATCGGCGATCAGTCGCAGCGCCTGTCGGAGGATGTCGGCCAGCGGCTGGCGGCCATAGACAAGACGATTTCCGGCGACGGCACCGCGCTGGTCGAATTGCTCGGCGCGCGCGCCGAGGAGATCGCCGCGGTCATGTCGTCGAAGATCGAGAGCTTCGAGACCGTCTCCAACGCCCGCACGCGCCAAGCGGCGGACCGCATAGACGCGCTGGTCGGGCGCGTCGATTCCGGGCTCGATTCGGCCGGCAAGGCCTTTCAGGACACGCTCGCCCGCCATGCGGTGGAGGTCGCGCGCGCCATGGGCGAGGGCGGCCGCGAGGTCATTCGCTCGCTGGACGAGAAGGTCAAGGATATCGATGCGGTGCTGCTCGCCCGCTCGACCCAGCTCACCGAGACGCTCTCCTCCAAGGCGGAGGAGATCAATTCCACGCTCGGCGGCCGCGCGGAGGAGATCGCCGGCACGCTGGACGGGCGGATCGGCGTCTTCGAGAACAATGTCGTCGGCCGCCTGGACGCGGTCTCCGGCGAGATCGGCGAGCGCAGCCGCGTCGTCGTCGAGACGATCAACGCCCGCATCGAGGAGATCAACGCCACGCTGGCCTCGGCGCGGCGCGATCTCGACACCACTCTGCACGCCCGCACCGGCGATCTCGGTCAGGCGCTGACCGAGCGCGTCGGCGAGATCAGCTCGACGCTGGAGCAGCGCCTCACGCAGATCCAGACGACGCTCGGCGATCGTGGCGGCGAGGTGACGCGCGAATTGGCCAATGTCGGCGAGCTGGTCGCCCATGCGATCGAGAGCCGCGGCTCCACCATCGTGCAGCATCTCGGCGAGAAGCGCGTCGAGCTGGCGGCGGCGATCGACCAATCGGCCGAGGAGCTGAAGAAAGCGCTCACCGAGGGCGCCGAAGGCTCCGTGCGGGCGCTGCTCGACGTCAATGAGAAGCTGCGCTCCGAGCTGCCCGAGGTGCTCGACCGGCTCGGCGAGACCAATTCCTCGCTGCAGACGATCATCTCGGCGGCGGGCGGCAATCTCTCCAATCTCGACAAGGAGCTCGGCGGCAAGCTGCGCGAGTTCCAGGGCGCGATCGAGACGGTCGGACAGCATATCGCGCAGATCGGCGAAGTGTCCGGCGGCGTGATGCGCGACGCCGGCTCGATGGTCGGCGCGATGGAGACGCATCAGCAGAGCCTGACGCAGAGCGCCGAGCGGCTGGCGCAGAGCCAGTCCGAGCTCGACGCGGCGCTCGACGCGCGCCGCCGCTCGCTGGAAAATCTCGTGCTGCTGGTCGAGGACAAGCGCAGGGATTTCGAGGACACGGTCGCCAATTTCTCCGGCCTCGTGGAGGAGAATTTCCGCCGGGTCGAGGAGCGCGCGCGCGATGTCGGCGGCTTCATCACGCAATCGACGCAGGAAACAGCGGAGCTGGTCGACGAGCGCTTCGCCGCCGTGCGCGACGCCGCCTCGCGCGAGCGTGAGGAGACCGCCGCGGCGCTGCGCGCGGCCTATGATCAGGCCAATGACGAGCTGGCCGATATCTTCGGCCGGGCGACCGAGAAATTCGCCGCCGCCGCGACCGAGATTCGCGGCATGTCGGCGGAGATTCAGAGCGAGCTGGAGCAGACCCGCGCCGAGCTGCGTCGCGGCGCCCAGGAATTGCCGCGCGAGACGGCCGAGCAGGCCGCTGCGCTCCGCCGTGTCGTCGGCGAGCAGGTGAAGGCGCTCAACGAGCTGACCGACATCGTCGCGCGCTCGGGTCGGGCCTATGATATCGCCGAGACGGTTCCGGCGGCGGCCCCGGCCGCTCCCGCGCGTCGCGGCTTCGAGGCCCAGCCGCAGCCCGCGCCTGCGCCGGTCGCGCCGCCGCCCCCGCCGCCGCCGGCTCCTCCGGCGCGGCCCGTCGCCTCGGCGACGGAGGATGGCTGGCTCACCGATCTATTGGCGCGCGCCTCCCGCGATGAGGCTCCCGCCGCCGCTGCGCCGCCGCGCGCCAATACGGCGGCCGGCCGGGCCAAGGCCGCCGGGGCTCTGGATAATCTCACGCTCGATATCGCCCGCATGGTCGATCATGCCGCGGTCGGCGAGTTCTGGGATCGCTTCCAGCGCGGCGAGAAGGGCCTGTTCACCCGCCGGCTCTACAGCGCCCAGGGCCAGCAGACCTTCGAGGAGATTCGTCGCCGCTACCGCGTCGATCCGGATTTCCACGCCACGGTCGATCATTATGTTCAGGAGTTCGAGCGGCTCGTCGCCGAGACCAGCCGCAATGATCGCGAGGGCGCGCTGACGCGCGGCTATCTCACCTCCGACGCCGGCAAGGTCTACACCATGCTCGGCCATGCGGCGGGCCGTTTCGAGTGAGGCTTCCCGCCCCGGCGCCGCAAAAGCAGGCGCCGGGGTGGGCCATGGCGTCGTGATCGGTACCCCGTAACCTGTAATTCGTGTCCGCTTTCCGCCGGGTCGCCTCAGGGCCGGACAAGACGCGCCTTTTTCTTGTTCCAAATCGACAAAAGTTGTCGGTTTGCGTACTCGATTGTGACATTTTCGCCACTCTCCAAAGAGAAAAAGCGCCGAAACCCGGATTCTGCTCGAGATCTAGGCAATTGCTTCCCTGTTCCGCTTGAGTGCCTACGCGCTTTATCGCAACAATCGCGACGAGAACGATTCCAGTATCGGGGAGCCTAAGACTATGAAATCCGTCCTGTTTGCCGGCGTCGCCGCGCTCGCGCTCTTTGCGAATGGCGCCTATGCCGCCGATGATGCGAAGACCACCAAGCCCGAGCCCGCCAAGCCGCTGGTCGCTTGGCCGGAACCGAATCTCGACGTTTTCGACGCCGGCTTCGACTACGCCTATGGCGCGAAATTCATGTCGGACTATATTGTCCGCGGCATTTCCAATAGCGCCCACCGCCCGGCCGGCAGCGTCTATGAGGAGCTGCGCTACGGCTGGTTCTACACGGGCCTCGCCGCCACCAATGTGACGCTGGCCACGAGCCCGCTCGCCGAGATCGACATCACCGCCGGCATCCGCCCCACCTGGGGTCCGCTGACGCTGGACTTCGGCGCGATCTACTACGCCTATCCGAGCAACCATCAGCAGTGGTTCATCGGCGGCGCGATCCCGGTCACGACGTTCAAGAACTCCTACACCGCCCTCCCCACCACGGCTTTCGACCCGAGCTATGTCGAGATCTACTTCAAGCCGAGCTGGGCGGTGAACGACTATCTGACGCTCGGCGGCCAGATCGCCTATGCTCCGAACTGGAACAATTATAGCGCCCACGCGCTGTATTCCGAGATCAACGCCAAGGTCGTTCCCTTCGCCAACACCGATTATTCGGGGCTGTCGCTCTCGGGCGCCTTCGGCCACTACTACATCGGCAATTCGAGCCCGGCCTATGGCGGCAGCTATATCGATCCGGACTATGCCTTCCTGGCGACCGGCATTCTGGGCACCAAGGGCTTCAAATTCGCCAGCTACAACACCTGGAACGTCGGCGCGTCCTATAATTGGAACGTGGTGACGCTCGACCTGCGCTACTACGACTCCAATCTGACCCGCGCGGGCTGCTTCCTGAACACGTCCGACCCGGCCGGCAATTACGTGGCCTCGGTGAACACGCTCACCGGCCAGAGCTCGTCGAGCTGGTGCGGCGCGCGCTTCGTCGCCTCGCTGTCCATCGACTTCAGCTCGGCGACCTTCAAGTAAGGCCGTCGAACTCTTTCGACTTCATCCTTCGAAAGACGGACCCGCGGCCACGCGGGTCCGTTTTTTTGTCAGTCATTGCGTGAGGATTTCGACGTCGCGATCCTGCGTCGAGGTCACTTTGAACGTCGTCTGAAAGGTCTTGCCTTCGCGGCGGGCGATGGCGACATATTCGCCCTCGGCCAGCACCAGCGACGGAAAGGCGCCGATCAATTCGCGGATCACGTCGCCGCCCGGCGTCAGCACGGAGAAGGAGGTGTTGGCCAGCGCCTCGCCGCCCGGCGCCTTCACCAGCTTCAGCGTCATCGTCGCGGCGTGATGGCGCAGCGTCGCCTCCGTGACCTTGCCGGCGGGAACGCGCAAATCGGCGGTGACGACGGAATTGGTCGTATTGTTGTCGCCCTGCGACCCCTGGCTCACATCGAGCAGCGTCGAGACGATGTGATAGGCGCCCTCGGGCAGGCACAGCACCTCGCCGGATCGGGCATTGGCGAGCACCAGCTTGGCCTCGGAGTTACCCCGTTCCGGCACATAGATGGAGATGGCGAGACGCTGCGCCGGCAGCTGATTGTCGCCCAGAGTGTCGATGAGCTTCAGGCCGCCGGCGTTGAGCGCCAGCCTCTCGCTGACATTGCGGCCTTCCATGACGACCCGGCGCGTCGCCCCGGCGAGGCCGAAGGCGACATGGACGATATAGGCGCCCTCCGGCAATTGCTCGGAAAAGCTCGCCTCGCGCGATTCCGCGACGAGCTTGCGGGAGCCGTCCGGCTGCGCGGCGTCCTCGAAAATCCGCCAGACCAGTCCGCTGCGCAGCGCGGCGGAATCGCTCTGCGTCAGCACGGCGGAGAGGCGCAGCGTCGCGCCAGCAGCCGGCTTCTCCTCCTCCGCCGGGGTGGATGAGGGTGCGGGCGCCGCGGGCTTGGCCGAGCGGCCCTTCTGCTGGGCGGGCGGAGCGGCGGTCTGCGCGGCGGCGCAGCCGGCGACGGCGACGAGCATCGTCGAGGCGAGCAGCAACCTCGAGGTGTGGAGGATGAGAAGCTTCATGCGCCGCAAATTGGAGGGGGCGAGACGCCCGGATTCGACGGGCTATTGTGACGTCCGCCGTCCGCCCTGTCACTCCTCACGATGATCGAGCAGGGTGGAGGCGGCGGAGGCGAGATTGGCGAGGGAAAACGGCCGAAATAGGAATTCCACCCGATGGCGTCCCTTCGCTGTCGGCACGCCGCGGAACAGAATATTCGCCTTCACGATCGGCGCCGGCGCGCCGTCCACCCGCGCCTCCCAGCCCGGATAATAGAGATCGTGGAGGACGAGCAATCCGTCCTTTTCCGATTCGACGTCGATGAGAATGCGCTCGCTCTCATAGGAGACGATGGTCGCATGGCCCTCCGGCCCGCCGGCCGCCGCCGGATCGGCGAGGGCCGGATGGAGCTTGGGGAGATCGCCCTGATCGACCAGCGCCTCGCGGGCGCCTTCGAAATCGGGAATATTGTCATCGGCGATCGCCGCATCGGAGTCGACGCCCATCACGCGGGTCGCGAAATAGGCGCGTGGCGCGGCGCGGCCGAGCTTATAGACGTAGATCTGATCGGAGACGAAGATCGGCAGAGCGTTGGGGCGCGGCATATGGCGCGGCATGCGCGCCAGCGGGCGGCCGAGCACGAGATAATCGAGGCCGAGCAGCCGCGCCAGCTTGCATCGATAGCCGCGGAACGTGCCCGGATAATGCCGCAGATTGGGGTCGACGGCATTGTCGCCCGGCCCCACGGCGCGCTCATAATCGGCGATGCGCAGCGGATTATAGCCGAGGGTGTCCTCGAGGCCGAGAATCATGGAGGCGTTCTGCCAGCCGCCCGGCAGGCCGAGAATTTCCACGCGCGGGCGCTCGCCCTTGGCGGCGCGCTCGGAAATATCCTTGCGCAGCGCGGCTATGGCGCCGCGCTCGGCGGGAGAGGCCTCGTTGAGAATGGAGTAGCGCGTCGCCGGCTCCGCGTTCAGCGGATCGGCGGCGTTTCGCCACAAGAGCTCGCCCCCGGTCGCGGCGACGAGAAGAATGGCGACGAGGCTGCGCTTGTCGAATTTGTCGCCGAGCTGCAGAGCCGCTGCCGCAGCGCCGGCGGTGGCGAGCGATGCGGCCACGGCGATGAGCGACTCGACGCCATGGCCATGGGCGAAGGAGAAGGCCAGCCCGCCGAGGATCAGCGCGAGGGTGACGCCCACCGCCGCGGCGGCGAGCCCATGGGCGAGAGCGCGCGGCATTTTCTGAAAGGGCCGCGGCGCGCCATGGGCGACATAGCGATGCAGCAGATAGGCGGCGCTGAGCGCGAAGCCGGCGTTGAGAAGAAAGGCCGCGTCCGCCGGCCGACGATACAGCGACACGCCGGGGAAGAAATCATAGATAGCGGAAAATACGGGCGTCCAGCGGCCGAGCGTGTAGATCAGCGCGGCGGCGAGCATGTAATGGAAAAAGCGCATCTCCTTGGCGAAGATGCGCCCGCCGGCGAGGCCGTGCCAGAAGCCGAGAACGACGGGCGCGGCGCCGATGAAGAGATAGTTGATGGCGCGGTCGGTCCAGTCCGGCGCGGCGATCGTGTCATAGCCGGGACCCCAATAATCATAGCTCTTGTCCAGCGATCCGAAAATATCGGGCGCGAGCAGAGTGGCGAGATTGACGGGCGCCAGCGAGCCGGCCGCCGCGACGCCGAAGGCGATGCCCGGCCGGTTGGAGGTCGCCAGAAATTGCAGCGTCAGCAGCACGGGAACGGCGAGAATCGCGCCGCCCGTCGCGCCCGCGGCCAGCAGCGCCGGCCAGCGGCCGAGCAGATAGTCCAGCGGCCGGCGGGAGACGGCGGCGGCGTAGAGCAGGCGGGCGATCAGCACGAGGCAGAAGAGATAGGCGACCTGATCGCGCCCCAGCGCCATGAGGCTGGCGAGAATTCCAAAGCCGACGCCGTTGAGAAGGCGCGGGCGCTCCAGCATGACTTCCAGCATCAGCAGCGCGAGCGGGAAGAAGCTGTAGGAGATGATCATCCCCGTATGCTGGAGCCGCGCTGCGGCGACCCCGCCCAGCATGAAGATCATTCCCGCCAGCACGGAGGCCGAGGGGACGAAGCCGCGCCGCGCGCAGAGCGCCAATATTCCGGCGCCGCCCATCAGCAGATGCGCGAGCACGAAGAGATCGAATTCCTGCATCGTCGCGGCGGGACGCAGCAGCGCCAGGAGGAAGAATGTCGGCGCGAAGATCAGCGATTGCGGATCGGCGACGGCGGGATGTCCAGCGAAATGATAGGGATTCCAGAGCGGCACGTCGCCCCGGCGCAGCGCCTCGCCGAGAAAGCGGAACATGGGATAGAAGTGATTTTTTGAGTCCCAGGGCACCACCGCACCGCTCGCCGCCCATAGGCCGGCGGCCAGCGCCATGAAGAGGGCGACGCCCGCAAAGGCGAGGAGGGCGTCTCGGCGCGTCCATATATGGGCGTGGGCGGAATCGGGTCCGGCGAGCGCCCGACGCGTCTCCATGAGCGCGAGCGGGGTGTCCTCGGCGGTCAATGCGCCGAGCGGGCGGTCGCTTATCGACATTTTCGAACCTGTCTCGACTATCGCGAGCGCTCTAGCGGCGCCGGCGGGCGGCGTCGCGCGATGGCGGCTCGCCTCTCACGCGGGACGTCCGGGCAGGCGCTCGTCGCCACGGCGACGAAGAATGCTCGGGCTCTGATGAAAAAAGCAGGATCTGTTGAAAACCCGTTCCCGCCCTTTCGAATTGGCTCAGATTGATTTCACCTTGATGAACTCGTGATGAACGTTCGGGCGCCGCCTTCTATAACGCAGGCGCGTCCGCGGCGAAAGTCTGGTTTATCGGTGGGATTTGTATGGGGTCGAGCGCCAGCTTGCCGGCAAACCCCTCCTGGCGGGCGGCGCGGCATTGGGCGGCGAGGCCGGCCGCATCCGCAAGATCGGCGAAAGGCGCGTCGATCGCCGCGACCCCGGCAGCCGCGGCGCCCAGCAGCAGCAGAGAGCGGGCGATGGCCGAGGGTCCGGCGGCCCCGTCCGGCGAAGCTCCGAGGGCGCGACGCAGCGGCTCCGTATCGAAGGCCAGCGCCTCGAGGCGGGAGGAGGAGCCGCCATAGGTCGAAAGCGCGAATATGGCGGCAGGCGTCTGCGTCGCGAGGGCGATGATGCGCGTGGCGCCGTCGGCCCGGCCGCATTCGGCCTCCGCCACGGCGAGCTTGGCGGAAAGATGCTGCACGCTCGCCCCGCCGCAGGCCTGCGGAAGAAACACGCCGTCCACGCCCGCTGCGACGAGCGCCGCGAGATCGGCGTCTATGGCGGCGCCGAGCGGCGCGATCAGCGCATAGAGGCGCAGCCCCGGCGGGCGCGGCCGCTCGATGAGCGCGGCCGCCCGCCGCCGCATCGACTCACGGGCAGGGTCCGCGGGATCGCCGAGATCGAGCGCCAGCGCATCGGCGCCGCTGGCGAGAGCGGCGGAAAAGGCCTCCTCGCGCGGTGGGACGAGAAGAAAGGACCGCATCTTCGCTGCTTCCGCCATTCGCCGCCGTGATCTTAAGCGGGCATTTACCATAAGTCGCGATTCTGCCCAGGATCGCGTCAAGTCAGGTCGAGCACCTAGGGCGTTTCCAGCCGAAGTGGACGCCGGTTCGGCGTTGGAAACGCGTCAAAACAAAAGCAGAGAGTCTTTTCAGGTTTCAGGGAAACACGAAAAGACTCTAGGGCGGAGCCCAGAGCGCCGATGATCGTGAGAAATTTTCTGCAATGGGCGCAAAGCGCGCCGACGGCCCTCAGAGTGGAAGGCGCAGCCGCCCTGGCGCGCGCCTATCTGGTGAGCGATCTCGACGCCGCGATGAAGCGCGAGGCGGAGACGGCGCTCGCCGCTCTGCTCGACGATCCCTCGCCGCTGGTGCGCCGCGCGCTCGCCAAGGCCTTCGCCGGCGCGCCCAACGCGCCGCATTCCATCGTCTCGGCGTTGGCCAATGATCAGTCGGACATTGCGGCCATGGTGCTGTCGCGCTCGCCGCTGCTCACGGAGAGCGAGCTGATCGATTGCGCCGCGATCGGCGACGTCTTCTCGCAGAGCGCCATTGCGCTGCGCGCCCATGTGCCGACCGGCCTCGCCTCGGCCATCGCCGAGATCGGCGCCTGCGAGGCGCTGATCTCGCTCGCTGTCAATCCCGGCGCAGAGCTTCCCGCCTTCGCCATGCGCCGCATGATCGAGCGTTTCGGCGATGACGCCCAGCTGCGCGAGGCGCTGCTCGGTCGGCCGTTTCTGCCGGCGGCGGTGCGCGTCGATCTCGTCGAGGCGACGGCGGCGAGCCTCGCTTCCTTCGTGCTGGATCGCGATTGGCTGTCGCCCGAGCGCACCCGCCGCATCATGCAGGAGGCGCGCGACAAGGCCAATGTCGTCATCGCCGCCTCGGCCGACGATAGCGAGGGCCGCAGAGGCGTGCGCATGCTGGTCGGCCATTTGCGCCGCAAGGCGCGGCTGACGCCGAGCCTCGCTCTGCGCGCGCTGCTCTCCGGCAATCGCGCGCTGTTCGAGGCGACGCTCGCCGAATTGTCCGGTGTGGACGAGGAGAAGGTCGCCGGCCTGACGCGGGATTACGACGGCGCCGGCTTCGCGGCGCTCTATGCGCGCGCGGGGATGCCGGCCAATCTCCTGCCGGCCTATCGCGCCGCGCTGGAGGCGCAGCGCGCCTTTGGTTACGCGGGCGTTCCTTCCGGCGCGCGTCTGTCGCTGGCGATGGTGCAGCGCGTGCTGACATCTTGCGACCATGTCAATTCCGGCGAGCTCGATCGGCTGATGGCGCTGCTGCGCCGTTTCGAGGCCGAGGCGCTGCGCGAGGACGCGCGCGAAGCGGCCGCCGCGCTGACGCAAGAGTCGCTCGTCGATATGGCGGCGCTGGAGGCGCAGCTGCTCGCAGCCTAGCGAAGTCGCGCGGGGCCTGCCCGTCACGCGCGCGAATGTCGCGGATAGCGTCGCCAGCGGGATTTCGAAGGGGCCCCGCCGATCGATCGAGCTGCCTTCCCCTATCGCCTCCGCTTCGGCCTCAAGGTCCGAAGCGATAGCTCACGCCCACCGTCGCGGCGCCGGCGCCGGCTTCGTGACGCACCAGCGTCGATGGCAGGATGCGCGACGTTTCTCGCGGGGCGCCGACGCCGCTCACGCGATATTCCAGCCGTCCGCTCCAGCGGTCGGTGAAGGCGTATTCGACGCCGACGCCGACGGTCGGCGCGGCGACGAGGAAATGACGGGAGTCGCTCGCCCAGGGCGCGCGGTAGTCGTGGCGTGCATCCGCGACATTCAATCCGCCGGTGGCGTAGATCAGCAGCCGGTCGAAAGCATAGCCGACCCGCGCGCGCAGGGAACCCTGCGCGCCGAGCTGGTCGCGAATGGCGACGCCGAAGGGCTCGAATGCGTTGCCGACGGCCCGCGCGCCCGATACATCGCCGACGAGGCCGAGGACCAGCGGACCGACGCGCCAGTCATAGCCGGCGTGAACGCCGCCGACGAAGCCGCCGCCGCGCGCCGTGACGCGCGCCAATGACACGTCGTTCGGCGCGAAAACATGGGCGCGGTCGGCGTAGCCGAGCCAGCCGGCCTGTGCGCCGACGTAAAATCCGCTGTACAGAAAGGCCGGCGGTGGAGCGAGGGCAGGCGGCGCCGAGCGGCGAGCGCCGAGATCGGCGGCGCGGGCGGTGGAAAAGGACAGCAACGCGGCGGCGAGAATGGGCAGGTATTTCATTGGGAAAAGCTCCGTTGTGGAAGCATGGGGAGGGCGTTCGACGAAGCGTCCGCTTCGACGTCGAGAGGATGGAGACGGTTCTGGGGAGCGCGTCAGCGCGGCGGCGCGCGAATGGGCTTTTGCGAGATCATCGCGCGGACGCCGCGTCGACGCGGTTGGCGAATTTCGCGCAAGGGGGCGCAAGCTCGTCCAAGCTCTTGTCCGCTCCCACAGCCGCGCGCAGATCGACGCCGTCGAGCAGAGTCAGATAGTCGCGCTCGACGCCCGCGCGGATGAAGGTGGTCATCATCACGGGACCTTCGGGGAGGTCGCCGCGCCGGCACGCTTCGGCGCCGATGCCGAGCGTTCCATGGGTCTTGCCGCCGCCTTTCGCCATTTCCGCGCGCGTTTCGGTCTGAAGGGCGCGAATCTTCTCGATATCGGCCGGATCGACGCGAAATGCGTGGATGCGCGTCCCTGCCTTTCGCTCGCCCGCGAGCGGCTCGACGTCAGCGGACGACTTGGTCTCCCGCAGGACGAATTTCACTGTGCGCTTTTCGCTTTCCCGGCCGTCCCGCCACCAGCCGATCTCCAGCGTCACGCCGTCGGGGCGCGGCTCGAGCGCGTCGGGAACGCGCACCGCGGCGCGCAGCCGTTCGGGCGAGAGCGTCGAGGCATCGAGACCGCGCAGCGCCCATAGCGTCGACACGGGAATATGGCCGCAGCCGCCGAGCATGGCGAGGAGCGCCGGGGCAAGGAAAGCATTGCGCATCATCGGTCTCATCTAAATCGTCTATAATTTAATGTTTCACATTAAAAACTGAGTGTGTCAATTATATTTTATCGCGCGTTGCGATGGCGCGCTCGCGACCGCGAGACGGGCGCCGAAGATCGACCTGAGCGGCGATATCTCGATCGAGCGGTTCACGGGCGCATCGCATGAGGCGACGCCCGCCCTTGCGCGCCGACGAATTTGCGCAATTCGTCCGGCGACCGTGGAGCGGCAAGACCGCTCGGCCCATTGACGATCTCGATGGTCGCGCGCCAGACGCGCTGGGACGAGTCGACGGAGTTCTCGCGAGTCGGCCAGGTTGAGGCGTCTTGGACTACCGCGAGGAGGCGCGGTCGAATCGCGAAGCCGCGCGTCCTCGACGCGGGAGCGTCGCGCCGTGAGTCCTCAATAGCCGAACTGCTCGCGAAGAATGCGCTCTTCCAGAGAATGCCCGGCGTCGTGCAGGAGGATGAGATCGGCGCCGTGATCCATCTCGATGTCGACTTGCAGCGCGTCGCGGAATTCGTCGTGATCGGCGACGACGGAGACGGGGCGTTTCTCCGCCTCGAGCACTTCCAGCCGCACCTTGGCGGCATCCGGCAGCAGCGCGCCGCGCCAGCGCCGCGGGCGAAAGGCGGAAATCGGCGTCAGCGCCATCAAAGGCGCGTCCAGCGGCAATATGGGGCCATTGGCGGAAAGATTATAGGCGGTGGAGCCGGCCGGCGTCGCCACCAGCACGCCATCGGTGATGAGCTCCGGCAGGCGCTCCTTGCCATTCACCAAAATGCGCAGCTTGGCGATCTGCGAGCTCTGGCGAAGCAGCGAGACCTCATTGATCGCATGGGCGGCGAATTCGTCGCCATGCGTGTTGGTCGCGCGCATCAGCAGCGGATGGATGATCGAGGGCTTGGATTCGGCGATGCGCTTGCGCAGCCCGCTCTCGCGATATTCATTCATCAGAAAGCCGACGGAGCCGCGGTTCATTCCGTAGATCGGCTTGCCGGCGCCCATGAAGCGATGCAGCGTGCGCAGCATCAGCCCATCGCCGCCGAGCGCGACGATGCAATCGGCCTCCTCCGGCGGAACCTCGCCATATTTGGCGACGAGCCGCGCCCTCGCCTCATCGGCCTCCGGCGTGCCGGAGGAGAGAAAGGCGAGATGCTTGTGATTGTTCGGCGTTTCGCCGGACACGGACATGGGTGGACCTGGCTCGGCGGGCCGCGCTGACGGCGGCGAAGGCCGAACTCCATACACCCGGCAAGGTCGGAAGGAAACGGGACGGGAGGCCGCGCCGCAGGCGATCGCGTGAACGAGAAGTGGCGCCGGGAGAGGCGTTTCCACCTTCCCCTCGAGGGGGAGGTCGAGCGCCGTAGGCGATCGGGAGGGGGCGCCGCCGAGTCTTTGCCGGTGAACCCCACCCCGTCCGGCCATAGGGCCTTCTAAGAGAACGCCCGTCGCAAGCGCCGGGCTACCCGCCGGCCGACCCTCCCCCTAAAGGGGAGGGTAAAAGCGCAGCGCGACCTTCGCGTCAGAGCTTGCGCGTCGCCTGCGCCAGCCATTTGCGCGTCTTAGCGTCGAGATGCGGCGACAATTCCGCGCGCACGCGCGCGTGATAGGCGTTGAGCCAGCGCGTCTCCTCGACGCTCAAAAGCTTCGGATCGACGAGGGCGAGATCGAAAGGCGCGAGGGTGAGCGTCTCGAAGCCGAGCATCTCGCGCTCGGCGCCGAGGATCTCGCGCTTCTCGACGACGATCAGATTCTCGAGGCGAATGCCATATTCGCCGGCGCGATAATATCCCGGCTCGTCCGAGAGGATCATGCCCGGCTGCAAGGGCGTCGTCCCGAGCTTCGAAATGCGCTGCGGCCCCTCGTGCACGGAGAGATAGGCGCCGACGCCATGGCCCGTGCCATGATCGAAATCGAGCCCCGCCTCCCATAGGCTGCGGCGCGCGAAAGCGTCGAGCTGCGCGCCGCTGACGCCCACCGGAAACACGGCGCGGGCGACGCCGATATGGCCCTGCAGCACGCGGGTGAAATGCTCGCGCAATTGCCGCGACGGCCGGCCGACGCCGATGGTGCGCGTCACATCCGTGGTGCCGTCGAGATATTGCGCGCCGGAATCGACGAGATAGCAGCCGCGCGAGATGCGCAGATCGCTCGCCTCGGTGACGCGATAATGCGGAATGGCGGCGTGCGGGCCGAAGGCGGAGATGGTGGGGAAGGAGAGATCGCGCAGCTCGCCGCTCTCGCGACGGAACGTCTCGAGCGCCTGAGCGGCGGAGATTTCCGTGAGCTTTCCTTTGGGCGCCGTCTCCGCGAACCAGGCGAGAAAGCGCGTCAGCGCCACGCCGTCGCGCAAATGCGCGGTGCGCGCGCCCTCGAGCTCTATGTCGTTTTTGATCGCCTTCAGCAGCGCGATCGGATCGTCGCCGAGCTTGGGCTTGCCGCCTTTTGCACGGAAGAGCTCGACGAGCTTCGCCGGCGCGGTGCCGGAGTCGAACAAGATCGTCAAGCCGCGCGCGCCAGCGTCAGCGAGATCCTCGACGACATCCGCAGACTCGTAAATGTCGACGAGTCCTTCGAGGCTGTTTCTCGTCTTGGCCGAGAGCTTGGCGGGGTCGACATAGAGCAGCGGCTTGCCTTCCCTGGGAAGGACGGCGAAGGCCAGCGCGATCGGCGTATAGGCGACATCGGCGCCGCGCAGATTGAATAGCCAGGCGAGCGCATGTGGATCGGAGACGAGCAGCGCATCCGCCTCGCCGAGCGCCTTGCGCACGCGCGCGATCTTCGTCTTGGCGGCGACGCCGGCGAGCCGCGGCGGATAGAGCGAGATGGCGCCTTGCGGCGGCTCCGGCCGATCGGTCCAAACAGCGTCGATCGGGTTGCTCTCGAGCGGAACGAGCGTGACGCCTCTGCCTTCCAGCGCTTTGGCGTAGCGGTCGATCTGCGCGGGCGTATGCACCCAAGGATCATAGCCGATGCGCGCGCCTTGCTTCGCCGTCTCGGCGAGCCAGCGCGAGGGCGCCGTCTTGGCGATGTCGAGAACGGCGACGCGTTTCGTGTCCACCTGCTCGGGCGCTTGCAGCGTATAGCGCCCATCGACGAACAGCGCGGCTTTGTCGGCGAGCACGACGACGACGCCGGCCGAGCCGGTGAAGCCGGTGAGCCAGGCGAGGCGCTCCGCCGATTTCGGCACATATTCGTTCTGATGCTCATCTGCGCGCGGGGCGATGAAGCCGTCGATCTCGAGCCGGGCGAGCTCGGCGCGCAGGGCCGCGAGGCGCTCCGCGCTGTCCTGCCCGCAGGCGTCGTCGGCAAAGCTCTGGAATCTGCTCTCGAACATGTCTCGAACCTATGCCCTTCCCCGCTCTGCGGCAATATCGCGGCGACTGCATGTTCCCGAAAAGCGCGAAGCGGTTTTCGGAAAGGAACATGCAATTCGATCACGGCTTCGGCATGTTCCCGAAAAGCGCCAAGCGGTTTTCGGAAACGAACATGCAATTCAAATAGCGCTAGAGGCGAGCCGCAACGCCATCAGCGCTTCACCGAGATAGGCGCCCTCCGCCGTCTTCACAGACGCCGGCTCGACGCCATAGATCGTAAATCCCCAACGCGCGTAGAAACGCAGCGCTCTCGCATTGTCGCGCATCACGGTCAGCGTGATGATCTCATAAGTCGCGCGCGCATGTTCGATCAGCGCGGCCATCAGCGCGTCGGCGCCGCCCGCGCCTCTGTGGCGCTCGCGCAGATACATGCCCCATAGCAGCGCCTTGTGCTTCGTCTTGGCGCCGGCGAAGCCCGCGAGACCGGCGACGCCTTGCAGCGTTTCGCCCTCGAAAGCGCCGACGACGAAATCGCGCGCCAGCCGCGCCGCGACATCCTCGAGCGTGAGATGCGCCTCATCCTCCGGCGCGAAGCGAAACTCCCGCTCGTGCAGGCGAAATCCCTCCTGCCGCAGAGCGTGGAACTCGGCGGCGTCGGCAGTCGTGAGCCGGCGGATCGTCAGCGCCATGGTCGCGGTCGCATCCCTCTTTCGTCCCGTCTCGCGTAGCAAGGCGCGCGCCGATTTGTGAATCGAAGCCGCTTCCTGCGCTTCGCGCTAGAATAGTTTTTTGTGACCAAACTTCTCGACGAGGCCGTCGCGGCGGCCGCGGTGAATTCGCCACCGAGGAGCAAATCCGCGCCATCTGGTCGAAGCACGGACTGTGATGCTGCGTTTCACGCTTCGCGCCGCAGCCGAACTCGAGCGTAGACGTATCCATGGGCAATCGAACGAACGCCGGAAAATGCGCGTCCACCCTGCCCTTCAGGGGGAGGGTCGGCCGGCGATAGCCGGACGGGGTGGGGTTCAACTGCAAAGACTCGGGGCGTCACGCCCTCCCGAGCGCATTCGCGCTCGACCTCCTCCCTCGAGGGGGAGGTGAAAACGCCTCTTCCGGCGATTGCGCGCCGAAGGTCCTTCAATCCTCGTCGTCCTCGTCGTCGGGCAGGCGCCATTCCGGCCGGGGCGCGGCGCCGCCGCTGCGCAACAGCAGGGTCGCCCAACCGTCTATGTCGCGGCGCTTCGCCAGCGAAAAGCCCTGCGCGCGATAGGCCGAGAGCACGCCCGGCACATCGCGCGCCAGCAGGCCGGAGAGCACGAGCTCGGCGCCCGGCGCGGCGACGGCGGCGATCTTGGGTGCGAGCAGACGCAGCGGCTTGGCGAGAATATTGGCGAAGATCAGGTCATAACGGTCCGGCGCCAGCGCAGGATGGCGCACGCCCACGGCGACGACAGGCCGCACCAGATCGCCGACGCCGTTGAAGCGCGCGTTGACGCCCGCCGTCTCCACCGCCACAGGATCGATATCGCCGCAGGCGATGGGCTGTCGCAGCAGGCGCGCGGCGGCGATGGCGAGCACGCCGGTGCCTGTCCCCACATCCAGCACATTCTGCGGGCGCCGCTGCTTGCAGATTTCGGCCAGCGTCAGCAGGCAGCCGAGCGTGGTGCCGTGATGACCGGTGCCGAAGGCCAGCGCCGCCTCTATCTCTATGCCGATGTCGCTCGCGCCCACGCGGCCGCGATCATGCGAGCCATGAACGAGGAAGCGCCCGGCGCGCACCGGCCGCAGCCCCTCGAGCGAGGCGCCGACCCAATCCTTCTGCGAAATCTCGAAAAATTGCGCGGCCCCGGCCGCCTCCGCGCCCGCGGCGGCCTCGATCAGCGCGCGGATCTGCGCTTCGTCGGGCGGATCGCCGAAATAGACTTCGACGGCCCAGCTTTTTTCATCCGGCTCCTCGAAAGCCGTGGCCGCGGTCTCGGCCGGGTCGAAGGTCTCGACCACGAGATCGGCGATGGCGCGCGCGGATGTTTGGTCGCAGACGAGGCGCAGGCCGTGGCTGGCGCCATTGGGGGGAAGTCCTTCGAGCATGCGCGCGCTTAGCACGCCCACGCCGCGCCGTCACCCGGCGCGCGCCTCGACGCGCCAGCAGGCGGCGGGAAATCGCGCCTCGCCGGCTGTGACATAAGGGTCGTAGGCGCGCCGCGCCGCCTCGTAGATTTGGGCGCGCGTCGCCTCGTCGAGGTCGGGCGGCAATTGGCCGAGCTTGCCCATGCGCGTGGCGTAGACGTCGAGCTCCTGCTCTTTCAGCGTGCAGGCGACGTCGAGCGGGGCGATCTCTATCCGCTCCCATCCGGCGTCCGCGAGAATCTCGCGCACGCGCTGCGCATCGGCGAAGGCGAAGCGGCCGGGCGCTTCGGGATCGAAGGACGAAAGCTCGGGGAGAAAAGCGGAAGCCGCGCGCTCGCCGGCGAGCATGAAAGAATTATCCTGCGGCCCCCGCCAGGCGATGAAGACGAGCCGGCAACCGGGCGCCGCCGCGCGCCGCAGATTGGCGAAGGCCGCCCGCGGATCGGCGAAGAACATTACGCCGAAGCGCGAGATGATCGCGTCGAATTGCGCGGGCTTGAAATCATAGGTCTGGGCGTCGGCGACGACAAAGCCGATATTGCCGAGGCCGGCGGCCTCGGCCCGCCGCCGGGCGGCCTCGATCATGGTGGATGAGATATCGAGGCCGACGCATTGTCCGCCGTCCAGACGCTCGGCCGCCGACAGCGTCGTGGCCCCTGCGCCGCAACCTATGTCCAGCACGCGACGGGCGCCGGCGGCTTTCACCGTCTCGGCCAATAGGTCCGCAAAGGGATGAAACAGCCGGTCGAGCATGGGCTGCTGCTCGACCCATATTTCCCCGCCGCGTTTGTTCCACAATGCGGATTGCGCCTCGTTCGGCTCGCTCACGCCCGCTCTCCCCTGCCTTTTGGATCGCTCGATCTACGGCGTGAAGTCGGTCGAAGGTCAAGCGGAAGGGAAATGTCTGTTCCGCTCGACTCCTGCTAGAATACTAGTATACTAGCATTCATGGCGGATGACGAGGTCAAGCAGTTCAACGTGTATTTGCCGCTGGGGCTGATCCGGCGGGTCAAGCACCATGCCATCGAGACGGAGCAATCCCTCTCGGCCTTGGTCGCCGCCGCGCTGCGCGCCTATCTCGACGCGCGCGAGCAGCCTGCACAGTCACCGAAGGAGGAGAGCCGAGATGACGACAAAGGGCGTTGAAGCCATTTTCCTGACCACCCACAATTGGGGCAAGGCGGCGAAATTCTTCCAGTCTCTCGGCTACACTCTGGAGTTCGAGACAGATCACAACTCCGGCCAGCTCCGCAACGGCGCCGGACCATATCTCTTCATCGCCGAAATCCCGGAGAGCGAGACGCCACAGACGCGCCTGGTCCTGAATGTCGCCGACGAGGAGGCGTTTCGCCTCGACCCGTCGATCGACATCGTCTCGCCCTTTGCGGATACGCATTGGGGAACGCGGGAAACGACCATCCGCGATCCCGATGGGCGGATATGGAGCCTGCAGGCGCCAGCCAGACGCTGACGCCGGCGAGACGCCATGAGCGAAGAGCCGAAGGCGCGCCCGTCAGCTCTTCGGCTTCGCTTCAATTTCCTTCTTGCTGAAATTGGACAGCTCGCCCTCGGCGGCGGCCGCCTTGCGCCAGGATCTGGCAATGGCCGGATATTTGATCTCGACGCAGATCTTGGCGACCTGCTGCTGCAATTTCTCGCTTCCACAGGACGGGCAGACGGGCGTGTCCGAAGCGCTGATCAGCAGTTCGAACTCCGCATGGCAATCTTGGCATTCATAGGAGTAGAGCGGCATTCGTTCCCTCGTCCATTCCTCTCGTCGGCGGATAGGCGCCTATTTTTGAAGCAATAACCGTACCGGCGACGCGCGGACGAAAACGCCGATTGGAACATCTTTCGCTTCGCTTAGATTGTGCAGCTCTCTCCAAAACCGCGGGCGCCATGTCCTCCACTCGTCTGACGGCCCGTTTCATCCCCTCGCTCGAGCAGATCGACGCCGCGGCCTGGGACGCGCTCGCCAATCCGCCCGGGCTCACCGCCGAGGAGGCCGGGGGCGAGCGACATAATCCCTTTATTTCCAGCGCCTTCCTGCTGGCGCTCGAGCGCTCGAAATCGGTCGGCGGCCGCAGCGGCTGGACGCCGCTCTACACGATATTGGAAGACGCCGAAGGCCGCCTCGTCGCGGCCGCGCCCTCCTATGTGAAGATGCACAGCATGGGCGAATATGTCTTCGATTTCGGCTGGGCTCAGGCCTATGAGAACGCCGGCGGGCGCTATTATCCCAAGGTGCAGGTGGCGGTTCCCTTCACCCCGGCGACAGGGCGGCGGCTGCTCATCGCCCGCGATGCGCCGGAGGGCGCGCTGCCGGGGCTGATCCATGCGCTGCGCGCGCTGCGTCAGGCGGCGGAGGCCTCCTCCATCCATGTCACCTTCGCGACAGAGGGCGAGGTCGGCGCGCTGGCGGCCGAGGGCTTTGCGCCGCGCGCCGGCGAGCAGTTCCATTTCTTCAACGAAGGCTACCAGAATTTCGACGATTTCCTCGCCGCGCTCTCCTCGCGCAAGCGCAAGACGATCAAGCGCGAGCGCCGCGACGCGCTGGGCGACGACGTCTCGATCGATCTTCTGACCGGGGCGGACATACAGCCCGCGCATTGGGAGAAATTCTACGCCTTCTATATGGACACGGGCGCGCGCAAATGGGGACGGCCCTATCTGACGCGCGATTTCTTCGATCGCATCGGCGAGACGATGGCGGACCGCATCCTCCTGGTGATGGCGCGGCGCGAGGGGCATTACATCGCCGGGGCGATCAATTTTCTCGGCGACGACGCGATTTACGGCCGCAATTGGGGCGCGCTGGAGGAGCGGCCCTTCCTGCATTTCGAGGTCTGCTATTATCAGGCGATCGAATACGCCATTCGCCATGGCTATAAGCGCGTGGAGGCCGGCGCGCAGGGCGAGCACAAGCTGGCGCGCGGCTATCGGCCCGTCCCCACCCATTCGGCGCATGATTTCGCCGATCCGCGGCTGCGGACCGCGATCGTCGAATTTCTGTCGCGCGAGAAAGTGGCGGTCGACGAGTCGATCGCCGATTATGAGGCGAGCCTGCCCTTCCGCCGCGACGAGGCGGGCGACGCCGAATCGTGAGGCGTCGGGTTAACGTGAATCTGGCGAAGGCGCCGTCTTCGGCGCGTGTTCGTTCTCGCCCTCGCCGGGCGATTGCGCAGCCGCCTTGCGTCGGCGCAAATTGGCCCTGAGCGCGGCGGCCAGCGCCGCGGCGTTCTTCTTGGGCGGCGGTGGCGGCTGGCGGTTTTTCTTTCCTTCCTCGGTCATAGCGGGGCTCGATCTTGCGGCTCTATGTCGGTTTCTGCCTCTTCCTCGCGCTCATGGGCGTGGCAGGCTGGGCGCGGCGGGAATGGCTCTGTCTTTAGTTCTACGCCCCGCCGCCTGCGCCGGACAGCGAAGAAATGCCGCTCGCCTTTGGATTCAGCATGCTTTTGGCGGAGCTCGCGGCGGCTCTTGGTCTCGGCGGGCTGGTCAGCGTGGCGTTGGCGCGGCTGATCCGGCGCCGGCGCTAGCCGGCACGAAACTTGCTGCCATTTTGCGCGAAGTTCAACCCAGCACGAGTGGCGACGACAATGCAAACGACTTTCATCAGAAATACCGACGATGGCCACAAAGTCGAAGTCATCGGTCCTTATGTCTGTGTGGACGGCAAGCCGGTCGCCGATCGCGTCGTCGAGGTCAAGGACCATCCCAATCGCTTGAGGATTCTGCACACGCTGCCCAACGCAGCCTTCATGGCCGGCCCGGTGGTTCTGACGGCCGAGGAGGCCTCCCTGGTGCGTGGCGCGCTGCTGCAGGCCAAGCCTTCGCCGACCGATCCGGTCGCGATCAACGAGCAGCTGCGCAACGCCATCAACATGCGCAATCGCGAGGCGGGTATCGAGTAAGTCGGAGAGGCGCTCAATAATCGACAGCGACGAGATAGAGCCCATGCGGCGGGGCGACCTGACCGCAGCGGGTTCTGTCCTTCGCCTCGAGCGCCGCGCGCAGATCGTCTGCGCTCCATCTGCCGGAGCCCACATGCTCCAGCGAGCCGGCCAGCGAGCGCACCTGATTGTGCAGGAATGACCTCGCCGAGGTGACGATCTCTATGACGTCGTCCATGCGCCGCACGTCGAGCTGCTCCAGCGTCCGCACCGGCGAGTTGGCCTGACATTCGGTCGAGCGAAACGTCGTGAAATCATGCCGGCCGACCAGCGCCTGCGCGGCCTCGTGCATGGCCTGCGCGTCCAGCGGGCGCTTCACATGCCAGGCGCGGCCGAGCTGCAGCGTCAGCGGCGCGCGGCGATTGTCGATCACATAGCGATAATGCCGGCGGATCGCCGAAAAGCGCGCCTCGAATGTCGGCGCGACGCGGCGCGTCTCCAGCACAGCGATCGGCGACGGCCGCAAATGCGCATTGAGCGCGTCCCGCAACCGATCCTCGCGCCACTCGCGCGAGAGATCGACATGGCCGACCTGCCCCAGCGCATGCACGCCGGCGTCGGTGCGCCCCGCGCCATGCAGCACGCGCCGCTTGCCGGCTTCGAGCGCCGAAACCGCCTCCTCGAGCCGCTGCTGCACGGAGACGCCATTCTCCTGCCGCTGCCAGCCGACGAAGGGCGAGCCGTCATATTCGATGGTGAGAGCGTAGCGGTATGTCGCGCGTTCACCCTCTCCTTCCGCGGGAGGTGGGGAACCCGCCTCTATTGTGGCCGTCATTGTCAGGTCGCCAGCGTCATGCCCGGCGCGAGCGGGCGGCCGCGTAGAAATTCGGCAATGGCCATCGGCGCCTTGCCGCCGCGCTGTAACTCGACGAGCCGGAGCGCGCCTTCGCCGCAGGCGATGAGGCCTTTGTCGTCGAGGGCTGCGCCGGGCGCGCCTTCGCCTGTCACGAGCTTGGTGCGCAGCACTTTCACGCGCTCGACGCCATGGCCGAGATCGCTCTCGAAGAAAGCGCCGGGAAAAGGCGAGAGCCCGCGCACGAGATTGTGAATCTCACGCGCCGGGCGCCGCCAGTCGATGCGGCTCTCGCTCTTCTCGATCTTTTGCGCGTAAGTCACGCCGTCTTCCGCCTGCGGCGTGAAGGAGAGGCCGCCCTCGGAGAGATCGCGCAGCGATTTGGCCATCAGCTCGGCGCCGGCGGCGGCGAGCGCGTCGTGCAATTCGCCCGTCGTCATATCCTCGCCGATTGTGACGCGCGCCGTCGCGGCGACGGGGCCGGTGTCGAGCCCGGCCTCCATCTTCATCACCATCACGCCCGTCTCGGCGTCGCCGGCCATCACCGCGCGCTGGATCGGCGCCGCGCCGCGCCAGCGCGGCAGCAGCGAGCCATGCAGATTGAGGCAGCCGAAACGCGGCGCATCCAGCGCCGCCTGCGGCAGGATGAGCCCATAGGCCGCGACCACCGCCACATCGGCGTGGAGATCGGCGAAGGCGCCGATCGTCTCGGCGTTCTTGAAGCTCTTGGGCGTGAAGACGGGGATGGAGAGCGTCTCGGCCAGACGATGGACGGGCGAGAGCTTCAGCTCCATGCCGCGGCCGGCCGGCGCCGGCGCGCGCGTGTAGACGGCCGCGATCTCATGGCCGTCGGCGATGATTTTTTCGAGCAGAGGCGCGGCGAAATCGGGCGTGCCCATGAAGACGACGCGCATGAGGGCGTTACGCCTCGACCTTGTCGGCGACGGGGGCGGCGCGCGCCGCGGCCTTGGCGAATTTCTTCACCACGCGCTCGCGCTTCAGCCGGGAGAGATGGTCGATGAAGAGGCCGCCCTCGAGATGGTCGATCTCGTGCTGGAGCACGGTGGCGAGCAGCCCGTCGGCCTCGATCTCCTGCGTCGCGCCCGTGCGGTCGAGATAGCGCACGCGCACGCGCGCCGGGCGCTGCACATCCTCGAAATAATCGGGGACCGAGAGGCAGCCCTCCTGATAGACGAACAGCTCCTCGGAGACCCAGACGATCTCGGGATTGATGAAGAACATGGGATTCTTCGGCTCGTCGCCGCGCGTTGCGTCGGCGACCACGATGCGCTTGGGCACGGCGATCTGAATCGCCGCCAAGCCCACGCCGGGGGCCTCGTACATGGTCTCGAGCATATCGTCGAGCAGAAGCTGAAGCTCGCCGTCGAAGGTCGCGACGGGCTCGGAGACGAGCCGCAGCCGCGGATCGGGCAGGGTGATGATGGGACGAATGGCCATTGCTGTCGCGCCTGAAGGTCTCGCGGTCGAGGGTTTCTCGCTCGAAATAGGGATGCGCCCCGTCTCCGTCAAATGGACGCCGGCGCGGCTTTGTCGCAGATTATATTCCGCTTCGCTCCGCAATGTAAGTGATTGGAGGAGGGCGCCGACGCCGAGCGGCAGAGCCCGGACGCGCCGTGTTCCGCTCCCCTAGGCGGCTAAATTTCCTCATTTTCTCGAGGGTTGCAGACAGGGTCGTCGGACCCCTGTCCTCTGATCGACCGAACGATCCACTTTGATGAGCGCTCTAGCCGAGGATTTTGTTGACAGCGCATCATCGCGCTGAATCTATGACGGCGCAGGAGGCGCTCATGGAAAATCTCATAGGCGTGGGGTTGTACACCCCGGCGGAGGCGGGCCGTCTCCTCGCGATCGCTCCTGGAAAGCTGGCGCGGTGGCTGCGCGGCCATCAGGTCGGCGAGCATGAATATGCTCCGCTTTGGAAATCGCAAATCGACCTCGACAATGGCCATGTCTATTTGGGATTTCGCGATCTCATGGAAGCGCGAATTGCCGACAAGTTCATGCGTTGCGGAGTCTCGTCCCGACGCGTGCGCGCGGCGATCCAGATCGCGCGCGAGATCATCGGCGATGAGCGGCCGCTGTCGACCGATCGATTTCGGACAGACGGTCGAGACATTTTTCTGCGCGTCGCCGAAACCGACGAGCATGGTGAAGAGCGCGAAGGATTGTTGAACCTGTTCCGGCGTCAATACGAGTTCAAGCAGATCATCGAGCCATTGCTGAAGTCGGTCGATTTCGATGATAAAGGGGCGCCTTTCCAATGGTGGCCGGCCGGGCGCCGCACGAGCATCGTCGTCGATCCAGGGAGGTCGTTCGGCCAGCCGATCGATGCTTCGACGAGCGTGCCGACCGCAGTCTTGGCCGTGGCGGCAAATCGAGACGGGGTCGAGACGGCCGCCTTGGCGTTTGACGTCCCCGAGACCTCGGTCAGACGCGCTGTCGAGTTCGAGGCCGAGCTAGAGCGGCGGCTTGCGGCGTGAAGGTGCTGTTCGACAACTGCACAGCGCCGGTCATGGCGTCGACTTTAGACGGCTTTGTTTCATCATTTGGACATCGCGCATTTCATATCAAAGACGCGCCGGGGTTGCCCAATGGCCGTCATGCCTCCGATTTCGAATGGATCGACTTTCTGCGGAAAAGTCCCGACGCTTGGATGTTCGTTTCGGGAGACGGCCGCATCCTGAAAAATGCAGCCGAACGCGCTGCGTTGCGCTCGGCCGGTCTTCACGGCTTCGTTCTTGCGCCCGCATATCAGAAGACGCCGCTGCATCAGGTGGCGGCCACGATCGTCTGGAAGTGGCCAGAAATCGAGGCCGTCACCAAATTGATCGCGCCGCCTTCGATGCATGAAATTCCGATCGGCAAGAATGTCAGGCTTCGTTCTTTGCCCCTATGAGGCTTTCGGCAGATTTGCGCTCGACAGTTGGGTCTCGCTCCATTGTGCGTCGGCGCACTTTCGCGGGTCGCGAAAGCCGGATACGACTTGCGCATTCCGCCGCTGGCGTGCGGCGGGAAGATCAAGGAGCCCCAAATGACCGCTCTCGTCCTTCTCGGCGTATTGGTTCTCGCCGTCCTCTGGCTCATCGGCTCCTATAACGGCTTGGTGACTCTGCGCCAGCGCTGCCGTCAGGCTTTCTCGGACATAGACGTGCAGCTCAAGCAGCGTCACGATCTCATCCCCAATCTGGTGGAGACGGTGAAGGGCTACGCCGCCCATGAGCGCGGCACGCTCGAGGAGGTCGTCGCGGCCCGCAATAAGGCGGTGGCGGCCAATGGCCCGCAGGCGCAGGCCGCAGCCGAGAGCGCGCTGAACGGCGTGCTCGGCCGGCTGTTCGCCTTGGCGGAGAATTACCCCGATTTGAAAGCCAATCAGAATTTCCAGCAGCTGCAGAGCGAGCTGTCCGACGTGGAGAACAAGATCGCGGCGTCGCGGCGCTTCTTCAACAACGCCTCGGCCGAATACAACGCCGCCCGCGAGAGCGTTCCAGCCGCTTTCTTTGCCGGCTCCTTCGGCTTTGTCCCGCAGGAGTTCTTCAATCTCGAGGAGGGCGAGCGCAAGGCCGTCCAGGAAACCCCCAAGGTGCAGTTCTAAGGCGCGCCTCCCCCACGGCCGTTCCGCCCCGCCGCTCCCGCGCAGCGCCGGGGGGCTCGGGCCGCGGCCCGGAGCTTCGGCATATTGTCGTCGCAAACCTCTTGCTAAGTGCCCCCGGCAATCCGATGATTCGGACCGAGAGGGGGAAAAATGGCGGAAAAGCCTCCGAAGCGCGAACGTCCTGTCTTCACCGACAAGGAGGCTCTGCTCTACCACTCACGCGGGCGCCCCGGCAAAATCGCCGTCGTGCCCACGAAACCCATGGCGACGCAGCGAGATCTCTCGCTCGCCTATTCGCCGGGCGTCGCCGCCCCCGTGCTGGCGATCGCGGAAAACCCGTCCCTCGCCTATGACTATACCGTCAAGGGCAATCTGGTCGCCGTCATCACCAATGGCACGGCCATCCTCGGCCTCGGCAATCTCGGCGCGCTGGCGGCCAAGCCCGTGATGGAAGGCAAGGCGACGCTGTTCAAGCGCTTCGCCGATATCGACTCCATCGACCTCGAGATCGACACGCAGGAGGTGGAGGCCTTCATCGCCGCCGTGCGTTATCTCGGTCCCTCCTTCGGCGGCATAAATCTCGAGGATATCAAAGCGCCGGAATGCTTCATCATCGAGGAGCGCCTGCGCGAATTGATGGACATTCCCGTCTTTCACGACGATCAGCACGGCACCGCGATCATCTCCAGCGCCGGCCTGTTGAATGCGCTGCATCTCACCGGCCGCGACATCAAGAACACGCGCCTCGTCTGCAATGGCGCGGGCGCCGCGGGCATCGCCTGTCTCGATCTCGCCAAGGCGATGGGATTCGCGCCGCAGAATGTCACGCTCTGCGACACCAAGGGCGTCGTCTATCGCGGCCGCGTCGAAGGCATGAATCAATGGAAGAGCGCGCATGCGGTGGACACCGACGCGCGCACGCTCGCCGAGGCGCTGGACGGCGCCGACATATTCTTCGGTCTCTCGGTGAAAGGCGCGTTGACGCCCGACATGCTGAAGACGATGGCGCCCGATCCGATCGTCTTCGCAATGGCCAATCCCGATCCCGAGATCACGCCGGAGGAGGCGCTGGCCGCGCGGCCGGACGCCATCGTCGCCACGGGGCGCTCCGACTATCCCAACCAGATCAACAATGTTCTGGGCTTTCCCTACATTTTCCGCGGCGCGCTGGACGTGCGCGCCAAGACGATCAACATGGAAATGAAGATCGCCGCGGCGAAGGCGCTCGCCGAGCTGGCGCGCGAGGATGTGCCGGACGAGGTGGCCAACGCCTATCAGGGCGCGCGGCCGCGCTTCGGCCGCGACTATCTCATCCCTGCGCCTTTCGATCCGCGCCTCATCTCCATCGTGTCGCCGGCCGTCGCCAAAGCGGCGATGGATTCCGGCGTCGCGCGCCATCCGATCGTCGATATGAACGCCTATCGCGCCGAGCTCTCGGCGCGCCGCGATCCGATCGCCGGGCTGATGCACACGATCTATGATCGCGTGCGGCGCGATCCCAAGCGCGTCGTCTTCGCCGAGGGCGAGGAGGAGCAGGTCATTCGCGCGGCGCTCTCCTTCGTCACGCAGGGATTGGGGCGCGCCATTCTCGTCGGCCGCGAGGATCGCGTCGCGCAGACCGCGCGCAACGCCGGCCTCGAGCTCGGCGATCAGATCGAGGTGCACAACGCCAAGCTCTCCTCGCGCAATGGCGTCTATGCGCAATTTCTGTTCGAGCGCCTGCAGCGCAAGGGATTCCTGTTCCGCGACTGTCAGCGCCTCATCAACACCGACCGCAATCATTTCGCTGCGGCCATGGTGGCGCAGGGCGACGCCGACGCCATGGTGACGGGCGTCACCCGCAATTTCTCCAATGCGCTCGAGGACGTGCGCCATGTCGTGGACCAGAAGCCGGGACACAGGCTGATCGGCGTCTCGCTGGTGCTGGCGCATGGGCGCATCGTCGTCGTCGCCGACACGGCGATCACCGAAATGCCGGAGGCCGCCGATCTCGCCGATATAGCGATAGAGGCGGCCGGGGTGGCGCGGCGCATCGGCCTCGAGCCGCGCGTCGCCATGCTCGCCTTCTCCACTTTCGGCTATCCGCCGGGCGAGCGCACGGCCCGCGTGCACGAGTCTGTGCGCGTGCTCGATTCGCGGCGCGTGGACTTCGAATATGAGGGCGAGATGGCGGCCGATGTCGCGCTCAGCCGTCACGCCATGGCGGCCTACCCGTTCTCGCGTCTCAGTGATACCGCGAACGTATTGATAATGCCGGCCTTTCACTCCGCCTCCATCGCCACCAAAATGCTGCAGGAGCTGGGCGGGGCGACGGTGCTGGGTCCGCTGATCGTCGGGCTCGACAAGCCGATCCAAATCGTTCAATTGGGCGCAACCGACGCCGATATCGTCAATATGGCCGCTCTGGCGGCTTTCGGGGTCGGGGGTTAGGGCGGCGCCTCTCCGACCGGGCGCGGCGGCCGCGCCAAAAAAGCGTTTTTGTCATGGCGACGAAATAATTGCGTTGCAGTGACAGTCCTTTGGACCGAGCGAGAGACGAGAGACGATGAACATCACAATGATCGGATCGGGCTATGTCGGCCTCGTTTCCGGCGCCTGCTTCGCCGATTTCGGCCATGTCGTGACCTGCGTCGACAGCGACGCCTCGAAGATCGAGCGCCTGCTGCGCGGCGAGATTCCGATCTTCGAGCCCGGGCTCGACGAGCTCGTCGCCAATAATGTGAAGCAGAACCGCCTGTTCTTCACCACCGATCTCACCCCGGCCGTGCGTGGCGCGGACGCCGTCTTCATCGCCGTCGGCACGCCGTCGCGCCGCGGCGACGGCCACGCCGACCTCTCCTATGTCTACGCCGCCGCCGAGACCATCGGCCGCGCGCTCGACAAATTCACCGTCATCGTCAACAAATCGACCGTCCCGGTCGGCACGGGCGACGAGGTCGAGCGCCTCATCCGCGAGGTCAATCCCAAGGCCGATTTCGCCGTGGTCTCCAATCCCGAGTTTCTGCGCGAGGGCGCCGCGATCGAGGATTTCAAGCGCCCGGACCGTGTCGTCATCGGCGTCGAGGACGATCGCGCCCGCGAGGTGATGTCGGAAATCTACCGGCCGCTGAGCCTCAACCAGCCGCCGCTGGTCTTCGTCGGCCGCCGCACCTCCGAGCTCACCAAATATGCGGCCAACGCCTTTCTCGCGACCAAGATCACTTTCATCAACGAGATCGCCGATCTCTGCGAGCGCGTGGGCGCGGATGTGCAGGAGGTCGCGCGCGGCATCGGCCTCGACAATCGCATCGGCTCGAAGTTCCTGCACGCCGGGCCGGGCTATGGCGGCTCCTGCTTTCCCAAGGACACGCTCGCTCTGCTGAAGACGGGGCAGGATTACGCCGCGCCGCTGCGCATCGTCGAGACGGTGGTGGCGGTGAACGATTCCCGCAAGCGCGCCATGGCCCGCAAGGTGATCTCGGCGCTCGGCGGCTCGGTGCGCGGCAAGAAGATCGGCTTGCTCGGCCTCGCCTTCAAGCCCAACACTGACGATATGCGCGACGCGCCTTCGCTCGCCATAGTGGCCTCTCTCGCCGGCGACGGCGCCAAGGTCTACGCCTATGATCCCGAGAGCATGGGCCAGGCGAAGCCGCTGATGCCGGAAGTGACCTTCTGCGAGGATCCTTATCAGACGGCGGAAGGCGCCGATGCGCTGGTCATCGTCACCGAATGGGACGCGTTCCGCGCGCTCGATCTCGATCGCGTCAAGACGCTGCTGAAGACGCCCGTGATCGTCGATCTGCGCAACATCTATCGCGCCGCCGACATTCGCAAACGCGGCTTCACCTATCTGAGCGTCGGTCGGGCGTAAGGAATAAAAAAAGCGCCGTCATTCCCGGCGGGCCTGAGCCCGGCCGGGAATGCGGGGCCGCCGCGTAAAACGATCGCTCAACCGCGCCCCTGCTCCGCGACGAGGGCGAGCGAGGTGAGCGCGGAGAGACGCGGCGGCGCCTCGCGCCGCAGCTCCAGCGCCGCGCTGCGCGCATTTTCCGCCGATTGGAACAGACGCCCCTCCAATGGGCGGAATGACTGTTTCGCCGCATAGAAGCGATAGCCCTTGGCGTCGCGGGCGATCACGCCGACGGCTTCCTCGCCGAGCTCGATGATATAGGCGTCGGACATTTTTTCGGCCTCCTTCTCAGCGGCGCGCGGCCCCTCACGACCACTTTGGGCGCGCGGCGCGTCGCTTTGCGAGCCTATAGGCTCTAGCGAATTGTTCGTTATGTCAAATAGAATGTTCTTTTAACAGAACCGCGACGAGAGAACGAACGCATCGCCAGATCGCCGCGCGGCGAAGAATTTCTGCTCCCGGCCCGTAGAGCCCGCGTCGTCACACGCTTGTCGTGCGCAATTGTTGAATATTCACGCCTTTCGTTGCGAGGAGAAAGTTATGACATCCGTTGCCTCGAGCGTCGATCTGCGTGAAAGCGCCGACGCTCATAGTCCGAAGCCGAAGCTCGATCACAAGCTCGACATACGTGCGCTTCTCATCTTCCTCGCGGTCATCGCGCTCGGCCTCGCCTTCACGGCGTGGAGCATCTACAAGGATATTCTGGAGTCCGGCGCGCCGGTCACCAATTATCTTCCCTTCATCATGCTCGGCGTGGCGCTGCTCATCGCGCTCGGCTTCGAGTTCGTGAACGGCTTCCACGACACGGCCAACGCCGTGGCGACGGTCATCTACACCCATTCCATGCCGGCGCCGGTGGCCGTGGTGTGGTCGGGCTTCTTCAACTTCCTCGGCGTGCTGTTCTCCACGGGCGCGGTCGCCTTCGGCATCGTGTCGCTGCTGCCGGTGGAGCTCATTCTGCAAGTGGGCTCGCAGGCCGGCTTCGCCATGGTGTTCGCGCTGCTCATCGCCGCGATCGTGTGGAACCTCGGCACCTGGTGGCTCGGCCTGCCGGCCTCCTCCTCGCACACGCTGATCGGCTCCATCATCGGCGTCGGCGTCGCCAACGCCCTCATGCGCGGCCGCGACGGAACCTCCGGCGTCGATTGGGGCAAGGCCACCGATATCGGCTATTCGCTGCTGCTGTCGCCGCTCTTCGGCTTCGGCGCCGCGGCGCTGCTGCTGCTGGTGATGAAGTTCCTCGTCCGCAAGCCGGAGCTCTACACCGAGCCCAAGGGCCAGGCGGCGCCGCCGTGGTGGATTCGCGGCCTGCTGATCCTCACCTGCACGGGCGTCTCCTTCGCGCATGGCTCCAATGACGGCCAGAAGGGCATGGGCCTCATCATGCTGATCCTCATCGGCACGGTGCCCACCTCCTATGCGCTCAATCGCGCGCTTCCGGCGAGCCATCTCGCGAGCTTCTCGCAAGCCTCGCATGCGGCGTCCAAGGTCGTGGAGACGAAGGCCGCGGGCTATAACGTCCTCGGCGATCCGCGCCCGGCAGTGACGAATTACGTCGCTCAGCATCAGATCAACGAGGGAACCTATCCGTCGCTCGCCGTGCTGATCCGCGACATCTCGCATCAGATCGAGAGCTATGGCTCGATCGCGAAAATCCCCTTCGCCACCGTCGGCAACACGCGCAACGACATCTACCTCGCCTCCGAGGCGCTGCGCTTCCTCGCCAAGGACAAGGCGTCGGAGCTGACCGACTCCGACAAGAAGGTGCTGAAGGAGTATAAGGACCAGATCGATCAGGCGACGAAATTCATCCCGCTGTGGGTGAAGATCTCCGTCGCCATCGCGCTCGGCCTCGGCACCATGATCGGCTGGAAGCGCATCGTCGTCACCGTCGGCGAGAAGATCGGCAAGCAGCATCTGACCTATGGCCAGGGCGCCTCGGCCGAGCTGGTCGCCGCCGGCACTATCGCCGCCGCCGACATGTATGGCCTGCCGGTCTCGACGACGCATGTGCTGTCTTCCGGCGTCGCCGGCACGATGGCCGCCAATGGCGCCGGCGTGCAGATGGCGACGATCCAGAAGCTGCTGATGGCCTGGGTGCTCACGCTCCCCGCCGCCATATTGCTGTCGGCTTCGCTCTACTTCGTGCTGCGTCAGGTGATGTGACGCGCCAAAAAGAGAGGGGCCTTCGCGGCCCCTCTCTCTTATTCCTGCTTCCTGCTCAATCGCCCTTGCCGGCGAGGCGCGGCGACATGATCTTGCTCACCAGGCAATGGGAGCCGTCGGTCGGATCCTCGGTGCGGCGCGGGCGCTTGGCCTTGCATTCCGCCTTGTCGGCCGGATTCGTCACGCCATAGAAGGCGTTGATGATCGCCTGCTCCTGCTCGTGATCGAAAGCGTGCGTCTGGCCGAACATCACATATTGAAAGACCAGAGGCTGCGTCTTCGGCACGAAGGCGACGAAATCGGCGGCCTCTTTCAATTTGCCCGCCGCGCAGCCGCGATAGGCCGCCGGACGCTGATATTTGACCCCCGCGGGCGTGGATTTGCCGGAGAGCGCATAAGTGTAGCAGGCGCGCGGCTTGGACATTTGGCAATAATAATGGATGGTTATGTCCGACCAATTGGTCGGCGCGTAATTCGTTTTCAGGCAGTCGGCCGTATATTGATAGCCCTGATCCGTATGCTTGGGCTCGCCGGCGCGGCGGCTGCCATAGACATCGGCGCTCTGGTTCATCGCCGCGAGAATGGCCGCGCCGGGCAGCGAGAGGCCGGCCGCGGGGGCGTTGGGCAGATAATTGCTGTAGGCCTGGGCCGGATCATTCTTGCCGGCGACGAGCTTGTCGATCTCCTCCTGCGTCGGAACGGCGATCCAATCGGCGACGGGCTTCGCCGTCGAGACGCCGATCCCGAGCTTGTCGAGCGTCGCGGCGTCGAGCGCGCCGCTCTGCGGCAGGCCGGACTTCTGCTGGAAGGCGGAGATTGCGGCGGCCGTCTTGGTCCCGGCGACGCCATCCGGCACGCCTGGATCGAAGCCTTGCGCGGCGAGCTTCGACTGCGCGGCTTGGGCGACCGGATTATAGGGGCCAGCGAGGCTCGCAGAGCCGACAGATGACGCAAGAACGATTCCGAGCGCCGCGAATGCGGCGCGCATGCCTATGCGCATACCAAACTCCCTTCGAGAAAATCTCATGTCGAAACAGGCGACGACCGGGAGTCATATCACCGGCCGCAGAGCCGCCAAGGCGTTTTTCTTCCCCTCGCCGCATCCTCGCGCCGCTCAGGCGAGGAGATCGGCGCGCTTATATTGAACGGAGGGCGTATCATTGGAGGCTTTATTGACCTCCGGGCCGATCTCGAAGAATTCGAGCGCGTCGTCCGGCGCGGGCGCCAGCAGGCGCCAGGCCGCCTCGGCCGCATATTCGTCGAGGCCGAGCCAGAGATCGAAATCCTTCGGCGCGAGGATCGCCGGCATGCGATCGTGAATGGCGACCGTCGCGCCATTGGCGGAGACGGTGAGGATGCAGGCGGTGTCGAGCTCGCTGCCGTCGCTGCCGATCCATGTCTCATAGAGGCCGGCGAGCGCCAGCGGCGTCCCATCGGCGTGGCGGAAGAGATAGGGCCGGCTCGCCCGCGCCCGGCCCTTGGCGCCGTCGCGGCGCCATTCATAATAGGCGTCGGCGATGAAGAGGCAGCGCCGACGCCGTATCGCGGCGCGAAAGCTGGGCTTCTCCGGCGCGCTTTCGGCGCGGGCGTTGATGATGAGCGGAAAGCTCGCCGGATCTTTCACGAAGCCCGGCAGAAAGCCCCAGCGGACCAGCTGAAAGCGCCGCGCCTCGCCGCCGCGCGGATCGCGTTCCTGCCGCACGATGGGGACGGGCTGCGTCGGCGCGATATTGTAGCGCGGCGGAAAATTCGGCTGATCGACATAGCCGAAATAGTCGCGCGCCGCCTGCGGCGGCAGAGTGATGGCGTATCGACCGCACATGGCTTCCCTCGATTCTCCCATTCTCGCTGCGCTGCGAAATGCCGGAAATCCCGCGCCTTCCCGGAATCGCAGCGGGAAGGCGGAAAGAGATTCTTATCAATTGGAGCCCATATTGGACCCCAGCATATCGGGATTTCCTATGACCGCTGACGCGCAATTCGCAACGCTCGATCAAGTCGACGGCAGTCGAGCGCCGAATCCTTTTTCATCCACCAAGCCGCTGATCAGCCCGGTGTCCGGTCTGGCCAACGACTATCTCAACCTGTTCAACGAGCTCGTCATGATGCTCGAGCAGCTGCCGCACATGCCGGAGCTCATCGACGATCTGCTGGTTTGGCGGCCGGTGACCTACAAAGAGTATTTCGAGCGCTCGCAGCTTCCCGGACGCCACTCGGCGCTCGCCGCCTATGAGAAGGTGAGCCCGGACTTCAAGCGTCGCTTCGAGGCCTATGTCGCCGAGCTCGACACCATCGCCGTCGCCAGCGTCGCCGCCGTGCGCCTGCAATATCGCACCGGCTCGCCGCAGAACATCGACCGCCTCGCCGGCACATGCGCCCGCGCCGGCGAGAAGATGCGCGCCATTCTCTACAAGGCGTCGCGGCTCGTGAACTACGCCAGATTGTCCGACGACTGAGCGAGCGGGTCGCTGGCCGGGGCGCCGGCGAAAAACGCTTCGAGCCGCGCGCGCGTCTCGCGCATCGTCAGCGCCGCCGCGAATAGGGCGGCCTCCTCCTCGATCCGGGCGGCCACGGCCGCCGTATCGCCCCGCAGCAGGCGCCGCGTCGCCGCCAGCGCCGCACGTGGCTTGGCCGCTAGCCGGCGCGCGGCGTCGAGCGCCATCTCCTCCACCTCGTCGAAGCCGGCGACCGCATTGACGATGCCGAGGCGCAGAGCCTCGCTCGCCCCGAAGCTGTCGCAGAGCAGCAGGAACTCCGTCGCCTTGACGAGGCCGATGCGTTGCGGAACCAGCAGCGTCGAGGCCGCCTCGGGGATGACGCCGAGATCGACGAAAGGCATTTTGAAGCGCGCCCCATGCGAGGCGTAGACCAGATCGCAATGGAACAGCATGGTCACGCCGACGCCGATGGCGTCGCCCGCCACGGCGGCGACGAGAGGCGTTTGCAGCGTCGCCAGCGCGCGGACGAAGCGCAGAGCCGGGAAATCCTGCGGATTGTCCAGCGGGCGGCGGAAATCCTCGAGATCATTGCCGGCGGTGAAATCGCCGCCCGCGCCCGACAGCACGATGGCGCGAATCTCCTCGTCGGCGTCGGCCTTGGCGAAGGCGGAGATCATCGCCTCGTACATGGGCTTGTCGATCGCGTTGCGCTTGGCCGGCCGGTCGATGACGATCCGCAGCAGCGGGCCGTCCCGGCGGACGAGGATCTCACGATTCTGCTCGCGATTTTTCATGAGCGTCTTTCTCGTCTCTCGGGCTCCGCGGCCCGATTCACTCTCGCCCGGCGGACAGCAGCGCCTGTCCGGCGATGATGGAGTCGCCGCCCTCGACGGTGGCGCGTTCCAGCCCCTCCGCCGCGACGGCGAGATTATCGGCGAAGAATCGCGCCGTGACGATTCTATTCTGAGTTGCGGCGTCGCCGGCGCCACGCGAGGCGAGCGCACCGGCCCCGAGCAGAGTGACACCGCGCGCCAGCGCGAACAGCCGCAGATAGGGCGTCGCTCCGGCGAGCGCCTCGAAGCCGCGCGGATCGGAGGTCGCGGACAGAAAATCGGTCGCGCGCTCGAAGGCGTCGACAGCCGCCGCGGCGCGATGGGCGATATTGACGAATACGGCGTCATTGCTCGCAGACAGCGCGTCTATGTCGTCGCGCATGTCGTCGATCTCGCGCCACACGGCCGCGCCTTTGGAGAGGCGCAGCTTGCGGGTGACGAGATCGATGGCCTGAATGCCGTTGGTTCCCTCATAGATCGGCGTGATGCGCGCGTCGCGCAGCAATTGCGCGGCGCCGGTCTCCTCTATGAAGCCCATGCCGCCATGGACCTGAACGCCGAGCGAGGCGACCTCGACGCCTATGTCGGTGGAATAGGCCTTGGCGAGCGGCGTCAGCAGGCCGGCGCGCTCCTGGGTCGCCTGCGCCTCCTCGCCCTCCAGCAGGCGAGCGCGGTCCAGCGCGGCGGCGGTGAGATAGCAGATCGCCCGCGCCGCGGCGGTCTTCGCCTTCATCGTCAGCAGCATGCGCACGACATCGGGATGCTCGACGATCGGAGCCGGATCGGATGAAGCGCCTCGGCCCTGACGGCGCTCGCGGGCATAGGCCAGCGCCGTCTGCGTCGCCCGCTCGGCGAGGCCGACGCCCTGCAGCCCCACCGAGAGCCGCGCATTGTTCATCATAGTGAACATGCAGGCGAGGCCCTCATTCTCGCGGCCGACGAGAAAAGCGACGGCGCCGTCATTGTCGCCATAGGACATTGTGCAGGTCGGCGAGCCATGGATGCCGAGCTTGCGCTCTATCCCGACGCAGCGCAGATCATTGCGCGCGCCGGGGCGCCCGTCCGGCCCCGGCAGGAACTTGGGCGCCAGGAACAAGGAAATTCCGCGCGTGCCGGCGGGGGCGTCGGGCAGGCGCGCCAGCACGAGATGAACGATATTCTCGGCGAGGTCGTGCTCGCCATAAGTGATGAAAATCTTCTGCCCGAACAGGCGATAGCTTCCGTCCTCGGCGCGCTCGGCGCGCGTGCGCAAATGGGCGAGATCGGAGCCGGCCTGCGGCTCGGTGAGATTCATCGTCGCCGTCCATTCGCCGGAGATCATCTTCGGCAGATAGGCGGATTTCAGCGCCTCGCTCGCGTGGATCTCCATCGCTTCTATCGCGCCCTGGCCCAGCAGCGGGCAGAGCGCGAAGGAGATATTGGCGGCGTTCCAAATCTCCGTGCAGGCGGCGCCGAGCAGCAGCGGCAGGCCCATGCCGCCATGGCCGGGCGGCGCGGAAAGCGCGTTCCAGCCGCCCTCCACCCAGAGCGAATAGGCCTCGCGCCAGCCGGGCGCGGTCGCCACCTCGCCGTCCGCGAGCGTCACCCCCGCGCGGTCGCCGACGCGATCGAGCGGCAGCAGCGCCGTCTCGGCGAATTTGGCGGCCTCCTCGAGCGTCGCGGCGGCGGTGGCCGCGTCCAGCTCGGAATAGAGTCCGCCCGGACCGAAGGCCGTCTCGCCCGCCGCTCGCCGCATGGCGAAGAGCAGATCATCGAGAGGCGCGCGGTAGGACATGGACGGGCTCCGGCAGAGAATCGCTTTCTCATTCTAGCGCCGCCGCAGCGCTATTCCACCATTCGCGCCGAGAGAAGCGCCGCTCGCGCCGCTGCCGCCGCCATGATAGAAAGGCGAGCGTAGCCGAACGGCGGCGAGGAGAAATCGTCATGCCTCATGTTCGCATTCTGGCCGGCGTCGCATCGGCGCTGATCGCGACGAGCGCTTGCGCCGACGCGTCGCGGAAGACGCCCGCGGAAGATGGTTATCACATTCCCTATGTCGTCGGCCCCGGCGGCGAGAAGCGCGATGTGATGAATGTCCCCGGCGGCGTGACCGTCCTATCGCGAAAATTCATGGACGATATTCAGGCGACTTCTGTTCAAGACGCGTTGCGCTACGCGCCCGGCGTGCAGGTCATGGGTAGATGAAATGATGGGCCGCCGGCCCTTGCGCCGATAATTAGGTAAAATTGCGTAGTTATTCCGCGACCCGCGTTAAGCTCCCGCCTGTAAGACGTTTCTCGACGCGAGAAGCAAAGGAGCATAGCTGTGTCGCTCACACTTTCCGATCTGTCGCTCTATGGCCGCCCGGCCTATGGGACGTCATATCAGCCGGCGGCCGCCGCGCCCGCGAGCGAGACGCAGCGCGCGCAATCCGCGCAATCCGCGTCGACATCCTCGGGCGACGAATCCGCCGACGCCGATGGCGCGCATGATCCCTATGCGCAGATCGACTCGCTGCTCGCCAGCCTGCGCGATCTCACGCTCGGCGGCGCCAAGCTCGACAGCGCCTCGACGACCTCTCAGGCCAATGCGGCCTATGCCGCTTATGCGAAGGATTGACGCGGCGGCTCAACGGCCGCTCGCTTTCGCCTTCAGCTCATAGAGCGCGGCCAGCGCCTCGCGCGGCGTCAGCGCATCCGGATCGATCGCCCCCAGCGCCTCGCGCAATTCGTCCTTCGCCGGCGCGCTCGTCACCACATGCGCGAAGAGCGGCAGATCGTCGATGAGCTTCTCGACCGGCGCGCGCCGATCCGCGGCCTCCAGCTCGGCGAGAATCGCATGCGCCCGCGCCACCACGCTCGCCGGAAGCCCCGCCAGCTCGGCGACATGCACGCCGTAAGAGCGATCGGCGGCGCCTTTCGCGACCTCGTGCAGAAACACCACCTCGCCGGCGTGATCCTTCACCTTCATGGTGAGATTGACGAGCCGTCCCATGCGCTTCGTCAATTGCGTCAGCTCGTGGAAATGCGTCGCGAACAGCGCGCGCGCGCGATTGACCTCGTGCAGATGCTCGATCGTCGCCCAGGCGATGGAGAGGCCGTCGAATGTCGCCGTGCCGCGGCCGATCTCGTCGAGAATGACCAGCGAGCGCGGGCCGGCGCAATTCAATATGGCCGCCGTCTCCACCATCTCCACCATGAAGGTGGAGCGCCCACGCGCGAGATCATCCGCCGCGCCGACGCGCGAGAACAAGCGATCGACGGCCCCTAACCGCGCGCTCTTGGCCGGCACGAAGGAGCCCGCCTGCGCGAGAATGGCGATGAGCGCGTTTTGGCGCAGATAGGTGGATTTGCCGGCCATGTTCGGCCCGGTGACGACGGCGATCTTGCCGGCGCGCGCGTCGCCGAGATCGCAATCATTGGCGGCGAAGATTTTCCCTTGCGCCTCCAGGGAGGCTTCGACGACAGGATGACGCCCGCCGATAATCTCGAAATCGAGAGAGGAATCGACCTGCGGGCGCGTCCAATCGCGTTTTGTCGCCAGCTCGCTGAGCGCCGCGAAGACGTCGAGCGCGGCGAAGCCTTGCGCGAGACGTTGCAGCTCTTGCGCGCGCGCGAGAACGGCGCCCGCCAATTTCTCGAACAGCGCCAGCTCGCGCTCTTGCGCGCGATCGGCGGCGGAGGCGATCTTCGCCTCCAGCTCGGCGAGCTCGCGCGTCGAGAAGCGCATGGCGTCCTGCATCGTCTGGCGATGGGTGAACACAGCATCGAAAGGCGCGCGCAGCAGTCTCTCGCCCTGCGCCTGCGGAACCTCGATGAAGAAGCCGAGAAAGTTGTTGTGCTTGATCTTGAGCTGCTTGGTCTCGGCCAGCTCGACATAGCGCTGCTGCAGCGAGGCGATGACGCGGCGGCTCTCGTCGCGCAGCGCGCGCGCTTCGTCCAGCTCGGCGTCGAAGCCTTGCGCGATGAAATTTCCGGCGCGCTTGTCGAGCGGCGGATCGGCGGCGAGGCGCGTCGCAATGGCGCGCTCCAATTCATTGTCGCAAGCCGCGAGCGTCGTGATCTCCTGCGCGACCAGCGGCGCCGCCTCCTGCGCGGAAAAGAGCGCGACGATCTCGCGCGCGGCGGCGAGCGCCGCGCGAATATTGCCGAGATCGCGCGGGCCGCCGCGCTGCAAGGACAGACGCGAGAGCGCCCGCGCCACATCCGGCGCGCGGGCGAGCGTGGCGCGCAAGCGCGCGCGCAGCTCCGGCGCGGTGACGAAGAAGGACACCGCGTCGAGCCGCTGCGCGATCAGCTCCGGCTCGGTGGAGGGCGCGGCGATGCGCTCGGCGAGCAGACGTGCGCCGGCGGGCGTCGCGGTCATGTCGATCGTCGCCAGCAGCGAGCCGTCGCGCTCGCCTTTCAGCGTGCGCGTCAGCTCGAGGTTCACGCGCGTCGCCGCGTCTATCTCCAGCGTCGCGCTGCGGCGCAGGCTCGAGGGACGGCGCAGCGCCGGACGTTTTCCCTTTTGCGTGCGCTCGACATAGAGGATGGCCGCCGCCGCCGCGGCAATCTCCGCCTCGCCCAACGCGCCGAAGCCCTCTAACGTCGCGACGCCGAAGAAATCGAGCAGCCGCCGCGCAGCGCTCTCGCCGCCGACATCGCGTCCGAGCGCGGTCAGCGGCGCGTCGAGATGCGCGAGCTGCGATGTGAGCCGCGCATCGGCGCAGATCGCTTCCGCCGCGACGATCTCGCGTGGCTCCAGCCGCGCCAATTCGCCGGCCAGCTCCGTTTCGCCGACCTCCGCGACATCGAAGGCGCCGGTGGAAATATCGACGCAGGCGAGCCCATAGCGCCAGCTTCCATCGAGCCTGTTTCCGTCGCCCCCGCGCAGCCGCGAAAGCGCGGCGAAGGCGTTGGGGCGCGCTGGATCGAGAAGCTGCTCCTCGGTGATGGTGCCGGGCGTGACGAGCCGCACGACATCGCGTCTGACGACGGATTTATTGCCGCGCTTGCGCGCCTCGGCGGGGTCTTCCATCTGCTCGCAGACGGCGACGCGATGGCCGAGCGAGATGAGCTTTTGCAGATAATCGTCGGCGCGCTCCACCGGCACGCCGCACATGGGAATATCAGCGCCCTGATGCTTGCCGCGCTTCGTCAGCATGATGCCGAGCGCGCGCGAGGCGGTCTCGGCGTCCTCGAAGAACAGCTCGTAGAAATCGCCCATGCGATAGAAGAGCAGGCAATCGGGATTGGCCGATTTTATCTCTATATATTGCGCCATCATCGGCGTCGGCCGGGCGGCCTTGTCGTCGGATCGCGGTTTCTCGTCCATGAGACGCTTCGTGCTCTTCCTCGGTTCGAGGCGCAATAAGACACAAAGCGCATCGAGTTCAAAGGGAGCCGTGCGCCCCGTCCCCGACCCTCTCCCGGGGCCTCTTCCGCTCACGAAGATCGGAATGTGCGATTCGTCACTTGGCTAGGCTCGCCGGGCCAGCGAGAATAGCCGCATGTTTCACGCTTACGGCCTCTACACCCATATTCAGGCGAACCGGCTGCGCTCGCTGCTGCTGCTCGCGGGATTCGTCGTGCTGCTGCTGGCGCTGCTGTTCGCCGTGGCGCTGCTGTTCGAGGCGTCGCAGGACGGCACGCTGCCGCAAATCATGGCGCGGGCGCTGCGCGATCTCGAGCATGGCTGGCCCATCGCCTTCGGCGCCGCCGGGCTCTGGTTCGCCATCGCCTATTTCTTCCACCAAAGACTGATCGACGCCGCCACCGGCGCCGGCGACGTTTCGCGCGAGGACGCGCCGCGGCTCTATAATCTGCTCGAGAATCTCTGCATCTCGCGCGGCATTCCCATGCCCGCTCTCAAGATCATCGAGGATGGGGCGCTCAACGCCTATGCCTCCGGCGTGAGAGAGGGCCATTACGCCGTCACCGTCACCCGCGGCCTGCTGGAGACGTTGGACGATGTCGAGATCGAGGCGGTGATCGGCCATGAGCTGACGCATATTCGCAATCGCGACGTGCAGCTGATGGTGGTCGCCGCGATTTTCGCCGGAATATTCGCCTTCGTGGGCGATCTTCTCTTCCGCAATTGGGGCTTTCGATTCTCGCCTAAGCGCACGGCGGAGGAGGGGCGCGATCGCGGCGGGGCGAGCGGCGCCGGCCTCGCCATCATCATCGCTCTCGCCATTATCGCGCTGAGCTGGGGGCTGTCGGTGCTGATCCGCTTCGCCATCTCGCGCTCGCGCGAGTTTCTCGCCGACGCCGGCTCGGTGGAGCTCACCAAGAACCCGGATGCGATGATCTCGGCGCTGCGCAAGATCGAGTCGAACGCGCTCATTCCCGATATGCCCTCGCGCATGGGCGCCTTCTTCATCGAGAGCCCGACGCGCAAGGCGCGCGCGCTGTTCTCGACGCATCCTTCCGTCGATGATCGCGTCGCCGCTCTGGTGCGCTACGCCGGCGGCCGCGACATGCCGAAGCTGGAGCCGCCGCCGCCGATCGAGGATCACGGCCCCTGGGAAGCGCAGCCGGCGCCGGTCCCTGGCGCGCCGGGCTTTCTGCCGCAGGACGGCCGCAGCCCGCTCGATCCGCCATCGCATGGGCCGTGGGGGTGAGGCGCGATAGCCGCTCTTTCGTGTTGGCAATCCGCTTCCGACGGACAGAGCGCTCGATGATCGAAGAGGCGTTTCCACCTCCCCCTCGAGGGGGGAGGTCGAGCGCCGAAGGCGATCGGGAGGGGGTGTTTCCGCCGAGTCTTTGCTGCGGAACCCCACCCCGGACCGCTTCACGGTCCGACCCTCCCCCTACAGGGGAGGGTGAGCGCGCCCGTTTGCTTTGGTCGGGGAGGGTCTACGCGCGCCGCGCCAGAAACGCAGCCGCCTCGCGCAGCGACGCGCGCGCTTCCGGCATGAAGGCGGCGCCCAATTGCCAGCCATGCGGGACGAGCGGGAAAATCTTCAGCTCCACGGATGTTCCTGCCGCTGCGGCGCGCTCGGCGAGGCGGCGCGAATCGTCGAGCAGCAGCTCATGCTCGCCCACATGCAGCAGGAGCGGCGGCAGGCCGGAGAGATCGCCGAGCAGCGGCGAGGCCTCCGGGTCGCGCGCGCTCGCCTCGCCGAGATATTGCCGCGCGGCGAGCCGCAGCGCGCGCCGCGTGAAGATCGGGTCCTTCCCCTCATTGTCGCGCGTCGAGGCGCCGCTCGTGGAAAGATCGGTCCAGGGCGAGAACAGCGCCGCCGCGCTGGGGAGCGGCAGGCCGCGCGCGCGCAGCCGCAGCATCAGGGCGAGCGCCAATCCGCCGCCGGCCGAATCTCCGGCGAGCGCCAAAGGTCCGCGTGCGGCGAGGCGCTCATAGGCGGCGCTCACATCGTCGAGCGCGGCGGGAAAACGATGCTCGGGCGCCAGCCGATAGGCGGGGGTGAAGACATTAAATCCGGCCTTCGCGAAAAAGCGCGCGGTCGAGCGATAGAGGCGCGGCGCGCCGGCCATATAGGCGCCGCCATGCAAATAGAGCAGCGTGGCCTTTGGCGCGCGCGCTCTGATCCATTCGCCGGGACTATCCGGGTCGGCTTCGGCGGCGCCGGCGGGCGGCCAGGGAAAGCGCAGATTCAGCGCTCGCACGGCGGCGTCTGGTTCTCCCTCGCCGCAGATGCGCGGGCGCAGGAAGCGGCGCAGATAAGCGCGCGCGAGATGCGCCGAAAGGCTCGCCATGGCGGCCTATTTCGCAGCCGGAGCCGGCGGCGGAGCGGCGGGCTTCTCGGCCGGAGGAATGGTCGTCTCCAGCAGCGCGTCGAGCTTCTCGTCCACGAGGCCGGCGGCCTTGGCGCGGCTGTTCCACAGCATGGCCTCGGAATGATTCTTCTCGACGCCGAGCCCTTCGGCCAGCAAGCGCGCCAGGCGGTTTTGCGCCACCACATTGCCGGCGGCGGAGGCCTGCCGCAGCAGCTTCACCGCATGGGCGCGGTCGCGCGCGACGCCGGCGCCGTTGAATTCCATGATCGCGAATTCCACCATGGCCGCGGTATGGCCGGCCTCGGAGGCCTTGCGCAGCCAATTGCCGGCCTCGGCCGGATCGGCGGCGACGCCGCGGCCGCTCTTGTAGAGAAGCGCCAGCGCATAAGCGGCGTCGGAATTGTCCAGCTCGGCGGCGCGGCGGAAATAGGCTTGCGCCTTGGCGAAGTCAGGCTCCTTGCCGTCATTCTCGAGCCAGAGCTCGCCCAAAAGTTCGAGCGCGGCCGGATGTCTTTCCGCCTTCTCGAGATAGGTTTGGGCCAGCGCGCGGTCCTTGGGGATGTCGCGGCCGGTGAGCGCCGCCGCGCCGAAGAAATAGGCGGCGTCCTTGCCGCCGGAGTCGGCGGCGCGGCGGAACCATTGCATCGCCTTGGCGCGGTCGCGCGCGACGCCCTGCCCGTCGAGATAGAGCCGACCGATCAGCGTGAGGGCGGCGGCGTCCCTGGGATTTGCGGCGAGGCGCTTTTGCGCTTCGCCCATGGCGGCGACATAATCCCCGCGCTGATAGGCGCCGAAGGCGAGATCGGCGGCCGGCGGCGCCGGCTCGGCCGCGAGGGCCGGGGAGGCGAGCAGGAGAAGAGCGAAAGCGAGGCGTTTGCTCATTTCGCCGCCTCTCGGACGAGCCGCGCCGCGTCGCGCATGGCTTCTGCCGGGCCGCGGGGATCGTCCCACACTGCGGCGTCCAGGCTCACGAATTCCGCGCCGGCGGCGGAGAGCGGGCCGACCTCGGCGAGGCTATGCGCCAGCGCCACGCAGGGCGTGTTGAAAATCTCCGCCCACCAGGCGACGCGCTCGGCGGTCCATTGGAGAGTGGGCGGCGCGCCGTCCTCGCCTATATCGCCGAAGACGAGATAATCGGCGCCCGCCTCGCCGGCGCGCATGGCCTCGTCGCGCGAGGCGAGAACGCCGACCCCGACGATGAAATCGGGCGAAAGCCGTTTGATCGCCGTGGCGAGGCGCTTCTCGTCATAGGGAAGATGCAGCCCATCCGCGCCGCAGCGCGAGACCGCCTCCGGCTCGCCCTCGATGATGAGCGCGACGCCTGCCGGCTGCGCTATGGCCGCGACCGCGCTTATCGCGCGTTCGGCCGCCGCAGGGGTCATAGTCTCGAGGCGCAGCAGCAGGCTCGCGACCTCGGCGGCCGCCAGCGCGGCGGCAAGGCTCGGCAGAAAGGGCTCGATCTCGGCGAGGCGGGGCGTCGCCAGATAGAGGCGGGCGAAATCTTCGGACTGATCTTGCGGCATCGCTTCTCGTTCGGTCGTGTTTTCTTCACGCGAACTGGTTCCCGCCGCGCTCGAAAACACTCTAGAGCCGGGCGGCGGCCGACTCAAATCGGCGCGAATCGGCGCCGTTGTATGGCGCCGCGAAGCGGATTATGCGACTGGGGCGCAAGAATCGCATGAACGGCGAAACGCATGAGCGACGAGACGGCATGAGCGGCCCGCGCATATTGATCGTCGACGATGAGCCGCAAATGCTGCGCGTGCTGCGGCCGGCGCTGGCGGCGAGCGGCTATGAGACGCTGGAGGCCGCAACCGGCCGCGAGGCGCTGAAGGCGATCGCCGCCTCTGCGCCGGACGCCGTGCTGCTCGATCTCGGCCTGCCGGACATGGACGGCAAGGAGGCGCTGCGGCAGGCGCGCGCCTTTTCGCAAGTGCCGATCCTCATTCTCTCGGCGCGCGAGCGCGAGGCGGAGAAGATCGCCGCGCTCGACGCCGGCGCCGACGATTATGTGGAAAAGCCCTTCTCGATCGGCGAATTGCTGGCGCGGCTGCGCGCGGCGCTGCGGCATGGCGCGAAGACCGTGGCCGAGGCCGCCGAGATAGAGAGCGGCGGGCTGCGCGTCGATCTCGCGCGGCGGCGGGTGACGAAGAACGGCGTCGCCGTGAAGCTGACGCCCAAGGAATATGAGCTATTGGCGACGCTCGCGCGTCACGCGGACCGGCTGCTGACTCATCGCCAGATTCTGACGGCGGTTTGGGGTCCGGCGCATGGCGAGGACACGCAATATTTGCGCGTCTTCATCGGCCAGCTGCGCGCCAAGATCGAGGATGACGCCTCGGCGCCGGCGATCCTTCTGACGGAGCCGGGGGTCGGCTATCGTTTCGTGAAGCTCTGATCGTTCAGCGCGCCTTGCGGCAGACGATGCGGAGCGCCTGGCCCTTGGCGAGGCCGGTTTCGGACTCGACTGGAACGAAGCGGCAGCGGTCCTGCGCATGCTCGGCGACGGCGAAGGCGGCGGGCTCGGCCACAGGCGCGGCGCTGCGCGAGAGGAAGGCCTTGGCGCCGGCGAGGGCGACGGTCGCGCCCAGAATGACGAAGGCGATTTTGATCGCGGAGCCGGTCTCGACGGGGCGCGAGGCGAATTCGGAAACGGCGAAGGTCATTGTCTCATCCTCGGTTCGTGTCGTGGGCGGCGCGCCCTGCGTATGAGGCGAGTTGTAAGGGAGCGGCGTCCTCGGCGTTTGTGCGCGAGGACACAGATCAATAGGCCTTGCGGCAGACCCAGCGCGTAACCTGGCCGCGCACGCCATAGCCTTCGTCGATCTCGACGACGACGGGACGGCAGACGCTCTGCGTGGCGTCGGCGGCGGCGAAGCTCGCCGGCTCGGCGATGGAGGCGACCGGCGCGGTCGGCGGCACGGGGGCGGCGACGCTCTGCGCCAGAATGGCCTTGGCGCCGGCGAGCGCGACGGTCGCGCCGAGGATCACGAAAGCCATGCGCATGGCGGCGTCGGTGCGGACAGGGCGCGAAGCGAATTCGGTAACGGCGAAAGTCATTGTTTTCTCTCCCTCAGCGCGTCGTCGGCGTCATGTCCGGCGAACAATGCTGTTGTAGGAGAGCGGCGCGCCCGTGTTTGTGCTTAGGCGCACAGGGGCGACTAGCTCAGCGAATGGCGGGAGGCGGAAGCGGATCGCTCTCCCACACCGGCGAGCGATCGCCGTCGAAGGGCGTGAGATTGAGGCAATAGCGGGCGAGGATCACGCCGTCCACGCGCGTGATCATATGCTCGAGGAATGCACAATGTAGCGCCGCGGCGCCGCCGCCGATCCCGCTCGAGACACTATGGCCGTCATGGCCGGGCTTGTCCCGGCCATCCACGCCAAGCACCTGAGAAACAAAGGGAAAACGCCTGCTATCGACGGATTCATCCCACGGCGGGCGCCCCCTAGGCTTCTGCGTCATGCCAAACTTCTAAGACGCCTCGGCCTCCTGGCGTGGATGGCCGGGACAAGCCCGGCCAGGACGGTCGCGGGGGCGCGGAGGATGCGCGCATTCGATAGCCGCTGCTCGGTAGAGGGCTGGGGAGGGGGCGCCGCTCACCCGCCCACCACCGTGGTGATCACCTGTCCCTCGCGGGCGAGCGTGATCTTCCAATAATAATGGCGGTTGATCGTCGCCCGCTCGAGGTCGCGGGTGGTGGCGATCTTCTCGTCATTGACGACGAGAATGACGTCGCCCTTTTGCAGATTGAGCTGCGCGGCGACCGATTGCGGGTCGATCTCCGCGACGACGACGCCATTGGCCGCGCCCTGCACGGAGAATTCCTCCAGCACGGCCGGGGAGATGTTGACGACCGTCGCGCCGGCGAAGGGCGAGGGGCCTTTCAGCTTCACCGCATCGCGCGCCGGAACTTCGGGAGCGGCGGAGAGCTTCAAAGGCACGGCGATGGTCTTGCCTCCGCGCAGCACGCCCAGCGTCGCCTGTCCGCCGAGCGGCTTGGTGGCGAGGCGATAGCCCAGCGCCTCGGGATCGTCGGCCGATTGGCCGTCCACGGTGACAATGACGTCGCCGCGCTTCAGCCCTGCGTCGAGCGCCGGGCCTTTGGGGTAGAGATCGGCGACCAGCGCGCCGGCGGGGCGCTGGAGGCCGAGGCCGTCGGAAATCTCCTTGGAGAGATTTTGCAGTGTCGCGCCGAGCCACGGGCGCTTGACCTGCTTGCCGCCGCCCTTGGCCGCCGCCACGACGATCTTGACCATATTGACGGGAATCGCGAAGCCGATGCCGACCGAGCCGCCCGATTTGGAGAAGATCGCCGAATTTATGCCGACGACGCGTCCGGCCATGTCGACGAGCGGGCCGCCGGAATTGCCGGGATTGATGGAGGCGTCGGTCTGGATGAAGAAGCCATAGTCGGAAATGCCGACCTGCGTGCGCGCCAGCGCCGAGACGATGCCCTGCGTCACCGTCTGCCCGACGCCGAAAGGATTGCCGATGGCGAGCGCCAGATCGCCCACCTCGAGCGCGTCCGAATCGCCGAGCTCCATGGTCGGATAGGTCGCGGCCTCGGTCAGCTTCAGCACGGCGAGATCGGTGCGCGGATCGCGCAGTAGGATTTTCGCCGGTATCTCGCGCTTGTCGGAGAGCGAGACCTTCACATCGGTCATGCCCTCGATGACGTGATTATTGGTGACGACGAGGCCCGAGGCGTCGACGATGACGCCGGAGCCGAGCGATTGCGCCGTCGGCCCGCGCTGGCCGCCGCCTCCGCCGCCCTCGCCGAAGAAGCGGCGGAAGATCGGATCGTCGAAGAAAGGATTGGCCGGCCGCTGCTCGACGCGCGTCGCGAAGACATTGACGACGGCGGGCGTCGCCTTTTTCACGATGGGCGCGAAGGACAAGATCACATCGGCGCGCGACTGCGGCAGGGCGCGCTCCTGCTGAGGCGCGAGCAGGGCCTCCGCCAGCGCCGCCGGAGCGGCGAGCGTGAGCATGGCGAGAGCCGCAATGAATTGGCGCCGAAGAAAAATCATCGATCGTCCTCTCGGGGTGCGATTCGTGGGGCGAGATTCGTTCGCGCATATTAGCCCGAAAAGCGTCAGACTCGTGGAATTCGCATGAGCGCGTAGGGGCGGCGCTCAGCCGAGGGCGTGTGCGAGATAAATGGTGTGGCGGGGATCGCCCTCGGCGCCGCGGGCGGCGATCTCCTCGGCGCGGAAGGAGAAGCGCGTTTCCTCGAGGCGTTCTTCGAAGCGCGGCGACGGATCGGCGGACCAGACGGCCAGCACGCCCGCAGGGGCGAGGGCGCGCCGCATCTTGCGCAGGCCGCGCGCGGAGAAGAGCGCGGAATTAATGTCGCAGAGCACCGCCTCCGGGCCATTGTCTATGTCGAGGAGGATAGCGTCATAGGCGCCCGCTTCCGCCTCCATCAGCGCGGCGACGTCTCCCTCCAGCAATTGGACGCGGGCGTCGTCCAGCGGTCGGCCGGCCAGCGGCGCGAGGGGGCCGCGGTTCCAGGCGATGATCTCGGGGAGCAGCTCGGCGACGATGATTCGGGCATTTTGCGGCGCGGCGTCGAGCGCGGCGCGAAGGGTGAAGCCCATGCCGAGGCCGCCGACCAGAATGCGCGGCGCGCCTGCGCTCGGCTCGGCGAGGGCGAGCCGGGCCAGCGCCTCCTCCGAGCGGTGGGCGCGGTTGGACATGAGGTCATAGCCGTTGCAGCGGATTTCATAGACGCCGCCGCGCTGGCGCAGCTGCAGCTCATCGCCCGCGGCGGTGCGGGCGCGGGAGAGCTCTTCCCAAGGCTCGAGGATCACGCTTCCGGGTCCGGCGGGCGTCCCACGCGGCCGAGATGCGTGTCGCCGAAGGCGCTTCCATATTTGAGGCCGAAGCCGAGCATTCGGTCGAAGCCGATATGCGCAATGTGAATCAGCGCGATCGAGATCATCAGGCCCTGGTCGAGATAGACGCCGGCGCCGAGCACGGCGAAGGGGACGATGGTCGTATGAGCGGTATTATAGGCGATGGCGCCGATGCGCGGGCCGGCGAGATAGAAAGCCATCGACAGATCGGGGAAGAGGAACAGCCAGGCCAACAGGCGCCAATCGGCGCCGAGGCCGAAATAAGCGAAAAGGGCGGCCGCCATCAGCGCCGCCCCTTCTAATCTCAACAGGAGCTTCGGTCCGCCGAGAACGCTTCCGCTCGCGGGGCCGGAGAGCATCGGCGTTACGCCGCTTCTTCCGTCGCCGTCTGGACGGGGCCGGAATCCTGGCCCTTGGCGTCCACGTCGCGGTCGACGAACTCGATCACGGCGAGCGGGGCGTTGTCGCCATAGCGGAAGCCCGCCTTCAGCACGCGCGTGTAGCCGCCATTGCGCTCCTTGTAGCGCGGGCCGAGCACGTCGAAGAGCTTTCTGACCAGATCGACATCGCGCAGGCGGGAGATGGCCTGACGGCGGGCGTGGAGGTCGCCGCGCTTGCCGAGCGTCACCAGCTTCTCGACGATGGGGCGAAGATCCTTGGCCTTGGGCAGAGTCGTGACGATCTGCTCATGCTTGATGAGCGCCTGGGCCATGTTGACGAACATCGCCTGACGATGCTCGTGGGTGCGGCCGAAGCGGCGCTTCTTGTTACGATGATACATTTGGCGTCTCCGTTATTTTAGCGGCCGCCGTGCCAAGGAACGGCCGTCGTAAGGAGTGATTAGCGCGTAGCGAATAGCGAGTAGAAAATTCTATTCGCTACTCGCTATTTCGCTATTCGCTCAATAATGCTCTTCGAATCTCTTGGCGAGATCGTCGATGTTCTCCGGCGGCCAGCCGGGCACTTCCATGCCGAGGTGCAGGCCCATTTGCGCCAGCACTTCCTTGATCTCGTTCAAGGATTTGCGGCCGAAGTTCGGCGTGCGGAGCATTTCCGCCTCCGACTTCTGGATGAGGTCGCCGATATAGACGATATTGTCGTTCTTCAGGCAGTTGGCCGAGCGCACCGAGAGCTCGAGCTCGTCCACCTTCTTCAGCAGCGCCGGGTTGAAGGCGAGCTGCGGGATGGACGGGGCGGCCTCCTCGCGGCGCGGCTCCTCGAAGTTCACGAACACCGACAGCTGATCCTGCAGAATGCGCGCCGCATAGGCGAGCGAATCTTCCGGCGAGATCGCGCCATTGGTCTCGATCGTCAGCGTCAGCTTGTCCTTGTCGAGCTCCTGGCCCTCGCGGGTGTTCTCGACGCGATAGCTCACCTTCTTGACCGGCGAATAGAGGCTGTCGATCGGGATGAGGCCGATCGGCGCGTCCTCGGCGCGATTGCGGTCGGCCGGGACATAGCCCTTGCCGGTCGCGATGGTGAATTCGACGCGGAACTCGGCGCCCTCGTCCAGCGTGCAGATGACGAGATCGGGATTGAGGATCTGCAGATCGCCGGTGGCCTGGATGTCGCCGGCGGTGACCGGCCCCGGACCCTGCTTCTTCAGCGTCAGGCGCTTCACGCCCTCGCCGCTGTATTTGATGGCGATGTCCTTGATGTTGAGGACAATGTCGGTGACGTCCTCACGCACGCCGGGGATCGACGAGAATTCGTGCAGCACGCCGTCGATGTGGATCGAGGTGATCGCCGCGCCCTGCAGGGAGGAGAGCAGAATGCGACGCAGCGCATTGCCCAACGTCAAGCCGAAGCCGCGCTCGAGCGGCGAAGCGACGGCCACCGCGATGCGGCGCGGATCGTAACCCGCCGTCACCTCGAGCTTGCTGGGCTTGATGAGTTCCTGCCAGTTCTTCTGGATGCTCACTGTGGCGCCTTTCCTTCAGCTCTCGGCCGGGTCCCGCGCGCCTGCGGCGCGAGACCCCGTCGCAATTCGTCTCGATGAAATAGGTCTCGTCAGACGCGGCGGCGCTTGCGCGGGCGGCAGCCATTGTGCGGAATGGGCGTCACGTCGCGGATCGAGGTCACGGTGAAGCCCGCGGCCTGCAGCGCGCGCAGCGCCGATTCACGACCGGAGCCCGGCCCGGAAACCTCGACCTCGAGGGTGCGAACGCCATGCTCGCCAGCCTTGCGGGCCGCGTCCTCGGCGGCCATCTGCGCGGCGTAGGGCGTCGATTTGCGGGAGCCCTTGAAGCCCATCGTGCCGGCGGACGACCAGGACACGGTGTTGCCCTGCGCGTCGGTGATGGTGATCATCGTGTTGTTGAACGTCGAATTCACATGCGCGACGCCGGAAACGATGTTCTTGCGCTCCCTGCGGCGAACGCGGGTGGTCTCTTTTGCCATAGTCTCTTTCTCGTCCTTCGGACGCGCCCGTAATGCCGGGCGCTAGGGCTCGATGCGGGCGGAAGCGCTCGTCGCTCCGCGCCCAGGTGATCGTCGCGGGGCGAGCCCGCGACACGTCGTTCTGATTACTTCTTCTTGCCGGCGATCGGCTTCGCCTTGCCCTTGCGGGTGCGGGCGTTGGTGTGGGTGCGCTGGCCGCGCACCGGCAGCTGGCGACGATGGCGCAGGCCGCGATAGCAGCCGAGGTCCATCAGGCGCTTGATGTTGATCGCCACCTCGCGGCGAAGGTCGCCTTCGACCAGATAGTCGCGGTCGATCGTCTCGCGGATCTGCAGCACTTCGGCGTCGGTCAGCTGGGCGACGCGACGCTCGGCGGGGATGTTCACCTTCTCGATGATCTCCTGCGCCTTTTTCGGCCCGATTCCATGGATATACTGCAGAGCGATGACGACGCGCTTGTTGGTCGGAATGTTGACGCCGGCTATACGGGCCATTTTCTCGTCTCTCCATGTGAGGGCGAACTTTGTTCGCCGATTAGACCCGCGTCCGGTGGAGGCCGGCCCCTGCGGGCTTTTTATACGACGACGGCTCCGTTCCCGCTGAGGAACGGAGCGCGAGGCCGAAGTGGTGAAGGTGGGGTTCCTAGGCGAAAGCCGTCGACCCGTCAAGGCGCCTGGCCCGCTGGTCGGTCACTTTTCCTCACTATATTCCTCGAGCTCGAGCCACATGGCGTTGATGACGCCGAATGCGCAAGCGAGTCCGAGGCCGAGAATCCAGGAAAAATACCACATGGCGGTGTCCTTCGCGCGATAGGGGAAATTGCGGTTCAGTAGGGATAATTGTCCTTGTCCCCCACGCTCGCCTCCGTCACCTGCCCGCGCAGCGCATGATAGATCCAGGCCGTGTAGGCGAGCACGATCGGCAGGAAGACGACGACGGCCCCCAGCATCAGCGTCAATGTGTGGCGGCTCGAGGAGGCGTCCCACAGGGTGAGGCTGTGATTGGGATCGAGCGAGGAGGGCAGCAGAAAGGGAAAGAGGGTGAAGCCCGCCGTGGCGATGACGCCCGCGGTGGCGAGGCTCGAGCCGATGAAGGCCACGATCGGCGCCGAGAGGGCGAGCGCCAGCACGGCGACGATGACGCCGAAATAAGTCAGGGCGGGCGCGGCCAGCGTCCAGGGGCGCGCTTCATAGGCGGCCCGCCAGGCGCCGGCCTCGCGCGCGACGGTCTTGGCCAGAGGATTGGAGGGGCCGGAGGGATCGACGGCGCTCGTCAGCACATAGCCGTCGATATTCTGCGCGCCCCAATAGCCGGCGTAGGTGAAGGCGGCGAGCAGCACGATCGCCGCCAGCCAGCCGGCCAGCTTGGCGCGAAAGGCGACCGGGCCTTGCGTCTTGGCGGCGAGCCAGGCGGCGCCCTGCAGCGTGATCATGGCGAGGCTGACGAGGCCCGCGAGCAGAGCGAAGGGCGTCAGCAGGCCGAAGAGATTGCCCTCGTAGACGACGTTCATCTCATCGTCGAAGCGGAAGGGCGCGCCGAGGAGCACATTGCCGAAGGCGACGCCGAAGAGAAGCGCCGGCACAAAGCCGGAGGCGAAGAAAATCCAGTCCCAGGCGCGCCGCCAGCCGGGCGTCTCCACCTTGCTGCGATAGACGATCGCCGCCGGCCGCAGAATGAGGCCGAGCAGGACGAGGAACATCGCCAGATAGAAGCCCGAGAAGGAGACGGCGTAGAGCGCCGGAAAGGCGGCGAAGATCGCGCCGCCGCCGAGAATCAGCCAGACCTGATTGCCTTCCCACACCGGGCCGATGACATTGAGCGTCTGCCGGCGCTCGCCGTCTCTGCGGGCGACGAAGGGATGCAGCACGGCGACGCCGAGATCGAAGCCGTCGGCGATCGCAAATCCGATGAGCAGCGTTCCGAGCAAGGCCCACCAGACGAGCCGCAGAATTCCGTAATCGATCATGTCGGGAATCTCCTCGATGAGGATTTCATGTCGAGACGATTGGAAGCCGGCGCCGTTCCCTCACTCCGTCGATGGCCCCCTCCCTCACCCTCCCCCGCTTCGCGGGAGAGGGGGC